>DASQTN010000124.1:0-5812 GCA_035641895.1 Chryseolinea sp.
CCGAATTGCCAATGACGTCTTAGCTAAAAGGTTCGAGGCAAACCTGGACGCTTTTATGAGCTTGGTCGAAGCAGCTAAACACTACCCTTGCATGAAGAAGGCGTGGGTGGAATTTCTTGGAGAGCGTCCCGATCCTGTGACCGATCGCATCGAATCCTGAGGCTAAATCTTTTTTGAATGTAAAATGCGTCTCATACTGAAGCATAAAGATCATTGAATGCTTCGTTCATTGATGGATGAGTGAATATCGTATCTCGTATTTCACGGTAGTCCAGGTCCGCATTCATTGCAACCTGAATTGTGTTTATCATTTCGCTGCCTTCAACGCAAAAAAGTGAACAACCCAGGATTTTGTTTGTATCGGCATCGATAACACTTTTTAGCAAACCGACTGTATTGTTCAGAATTCTCGCCCGGGGAACCGCTGCAGCAGGAAGTTTGGCTATTTTTATTCGATAACCTTTTGCTATTGCCTCCTTCTCGCGTAAACCAATGTGCGCGAATGAAGGCGTAATAAACACGGACGAAGCCACGGCTTTTCTTTTGGTCAGCGAAGTGTATTTTCCCCCGAAGAGTTGATCCCGTATTATTCTAAAATCGTCAAGCGAAATATAAGTAAACTGTGGGCCTCCGTTGACATCACCAATAGCCCAAATATTTTTAACATTAGTTTTCAATTGGTCATCCACTTCCAAAAAGCCTTTCGCGTTTGTCTTTATTCCTGCAGCATTCACATCCAACCCTTCAAGATTAGGTTTCCGACCAGTAGCCACCAGCGCCGCAGAGCCCTCAATTTCATTGTATTTTCCTTCGATATTCTTAAACCCTATGATAACGTCACCTCCGGGAGAATTTCGTATACGCTCCACCGCTGCTCCCGTAATGATGTTGATGTTTTTTGCAATCATAACCTTGTAAATTTCCTCAGCGATATCCGAGTCTTCCTGAGGCAAAAATACTCCACGGTCAAGTAGCGTTACTTTTGAACCGTACTTCGCGTACATATCTGCAAACTCAAGACCGATGAAGCCTCCGCCAATAATAATCAGCCGCTCTGGCAATTGGGACTGTTCCATTAACGATGCGCTCGTAAACACGTTTCTGGAAGTTTTTATCCCGTCAATATCTGGAATGAATGGTAAGGTTCCAGTATTGATAAAGATCCTCTCCGCCGTTACACGCGCTTGCTGATTCGTTTTATTAAATTCTATTGATACCTCACGCTCCGTTACAAATCTAGCCTTACCATTTATGATAGTTACAGATGGGAGTTGGTTGAGATCATCAAAGTTTTTTTGCCTGAGTAACGATACCAGATTATTCTTTATGTCAATGGCTTGATGATAAGGAACGTTCTTTTCAGCACTCGTAATTAATGATTTCGTTGGGATACAAGCTACATTTATACAAGTTCCCCCGTACATCATTTCCGATTTTTCGATTAGTGCCACGTCCTGACCACGATTCGCCAAATACGCAGCAAGGGTTTTACCTCCCTTCCCGAAGCCGATGATGACATTTTGGTAGTGCTTTTTTAGTTCTTTCATAGGCAAATTCAGGATCCTATTTATCCGCCCGGCGATAGTGATCTGGTAAGCGTTTAACGGCTACACCAAAGCATCGTCACTATTTCAAACCGCGAAGGATTCTCCTGTAAGATACATGATCAACGAAGTTTTACACAACCTGCTTCAATTCAGTGCGTCGGTTGTCTTCCAACAGCATCTCCTTCCCCTTGCTTTCAAAACAAAGCGTAGCGGCAATGGCGATAAATTTGATATAACAAACAATGACTCGTGTAGCAAAGATCGGCCATCGTCTCAACGCCCCGAACAGGATGCGCCAGTTATTAGTACTCCAAAGATTTCGAATGATCCTCAAGAAACAAAAACGTCTCGAATAACCCGTCCTCATCAGCCTCAAATAAACATCTGGAATTTCACGAAAAATCATCTTAAACATCCATTGTGGATCTTTGTCCGTGAATCCAATACCCATAGCGCATTCGGTGTAGAGAAACGATGTGACAATAAACCGTCCTCGTGCGGCGCAGAATGCTACCCAAAACGCTTGAGACGCTAAATTTTTCGCGGATTCTGGCCATGTGCGAAACGCTTTATGAAGTACTTCAGTCCTATATACTGCAGAAGATATAAATAATACCCCACCCATGCCAGTTGTCAGAACATGTTCAAATTGCGAAACACTCTTTGTGCTCAAGCTGTCTGAGGTACTATCAAAAAATCTTTCGGTTATGATTTTGTCGGTTCGCAAATCCCGACCGAAACCATTCAGAAGAATCACCGATAGGTCTGAATGGCTTTTTATTTTCGACAACAAATAACCAATTGTGCCATTTTGAACACCATCATCATCGCCAAGTGACCAAACAAATTTTCCACTTGCTTTTAACAGACACAAAGCAATGTTGGCCATGCCACCAATGTTCTCCTCATTACGGTAGTATGTTAAACTGATTTGCGGACTTAATGACTTCCACCTCTGAACAATCTTTTCAGTGTTGTCGGTAGAGCAATTATCACTAATGACAATATCACAATCGTTTTCGTATCCCACTATATCAGAAGCAATCCACTCCAGCTGTCTATCCAGCATTTGTGCACGGTTATAGGTTGGAATGGAAATCGTAAGCAACTTCGACATACTTCGCGGTTTAATATTGATGTCGGTAGGTTTGATTAAGTTAAAAATACGCTTGGTGTTCCTTGATGATTTACATCATTAAACCCCAAGGATTTTTATCATAAAAACCGGATTCGTCGCACAGCATACTCCAAGCTTGAAAACTGAAATGTTAGATTGTAAGGCAAACCTTCTTAACGTAAAGACGTACCGACGCAGCGTTTCGGGGGGCTGGCGAAGTGTCGCTGGAAGATCAATTACTCTCCGGAGGAATTTAAATCAAACAATTAGTAATAGCATTTTGAGCATCTTCGGGGCTGACAACGTTAAATGCTACATTATTTTCGTTTATCGATTAACAAGACCCTGACTATATCTTGCTCCTTACGTCAATCAAAATAAACCAACTGCGTAACGCCTATCGCCTCACGTGGTTTTAAACGGTAAATCGCAACCACCCCGTCTAAAAATGGAATGTAACTTTTACTTTCAAAAGGAGTTTGGTTTTTCTTCTGTCTGCTTCTCTCGTATTCGTCGATCTTTCCTCTTAATAACCCCAATGGCGGAACCTCTGCTGGAAGAATTTTCCCAGTACTTAGATCGGTTTCAAAATATAAATAGCGACTCAGACCCGGCCCATCCGCAACTTGTGTTATGGCAGTTGTAACAAAAAAGGTGATCATCATAGTCAGTGGAGAGCCCACTCCCGGAGTTCCAAGACCTTTTTCGTCAAAATAGGTACCCCATTGAATCCTATACCCCTGCCCATTTTCTGATACTACAATTATAGGATCCCACATCCCGGTTCCCTTAAAAATCTTTTGGAAGTTATCCCAGCCCTGAAAGCTTTCTCGCCCTTGCCGGAAGTTCACCCTCGGTGATTCCTTTTTGCCAACGTTAAGGCTGTCGGCGGCGACGTCATATCTCATCAATTGCCTGCCTGATAAATCATACACCAGGAGAGTAAATTTTTCCTTGCCAATATGGTTTTGAAACAGTTTGCCGTCATAAAGAAAAGAACCGAAATCTGCTTTTCCGGTTGAAGGAAAATTGTGATACCTCACCTCGCCTGCCTTATCAAGTTGCAGGAGGTGCGTGACATTTGGATTACTTTTGGTAGCGTCCATGCGGCTTTCATCAATCACCAAAGTAAGGCCCGATCCTCCAAGAAATATTTTAACGCGACCTCTCCCCTTAAAGGAATCCAAAAGCGGCGCATCATAAAATTCTACGTAGGTGTTCTTTTTGATGAAATCATCAAGACTAATTGGTAATTTGTATGTTGTGGTATTGACAACCTGCATTCCGGCGATCTCGAGAACGGATATTTCATTACCTCCCTCCTTTAACAGGATGAGAAACAAATTTTCCTCTACGTAGCTGGCCAGTATTATGACATCGTCAAATTCAACGGACTCCGGCAGATTGTTCATCGTCCTTGAATTCATTAACTTCTCGTATGCCCTGAGTGACCGCTTTTCACGGTAGTAATGGTAAACCTTATCACCTTCCAATTCAACAGCAAAGACATTGACGGGGCAAAATATATCATGTGCAATACCAGCTTTTGAAATCCATTTCACATCTCTGACTCTTCTTCCATTCGGACCGACAACTTCATCATAAGAAAACAAAATGCTGTCACCAAACGGAATCGCCTGAAAATTTAACTGCTGATTTTTGGAAGGAAACTCCGCCATAATATGTTGCGCAAATCCGGCTTGGTAGAGATAAAAAAAAGCCAGGACTGAAAGGATGTATCGAGTCATATTTCCAATTTTTCGGAATTCCTAAGATAAAGGATAAAACGAACTTTGAAACGAACGAAGTCCTAAAAATGCATTTTTGTTAACGTTAAACTATAATCTCCTAAGAAGATGGTAGTCGTCGCTGCCATTTTCTTGTTGCTCACTTATCGTATCAGTTCGATGAACCCGGTTTTTTCTAAAGTTCTTTGTCCGGATTTTACGTAAATGGAATAAAAATAGGTACCGGTTGGCGCCAGGCCTCCGGCTGGACTTGTGCCACGCCAAGCAACATTTACATTATCATAACTTGTTGCGCTAAAAATCAGTCCTCCCCAGCGATCGACAATTACTACCTTGTTGTCCCTGAATTTTTCCAGGTTACCAACGAGCCACACATCGTTCATACCATTCTCGTCGGGAGTAACCAATTTACCGATATCAATTTCTATCTCCATTTCGGAAACAATAACGTTGAAGTAACAATAAGAAGAATTGCCTGCATCGTCGGTGGCTTTGTATTCAATTTTGGTAGTGCCCGCTCTAAAATCTCCCGGCTGATGCGAGCTTGTCATTGTTACTTCTCCGCATGGTGTTGAAGCAGTTGGTATAATCCAGTCTGCGGTAGCAATACTTGCTTCATTTCCTTTCAGGACTATATCATTAGGGCAATTTGAAATTGTGGGTAAAATTTGATTCTTGACGATCACATTGAACGCGCAAATAGAACTATTACCATTTTCATCTTTAGCGGTGTACCTAACCTCAGTTTTACCAATCGGGAAACTGTCGCCGGGACTATGTGAGTTTGCAATCATCACGTCTCCACAATTATCTGTCGCCGTTGGCAAAGTCCAATTCGCAATCGCTGAACAATTTGAATTGACATTCATAACGATATCGCTGACGCAATTCTGGAAGACAGGCCTAGATTTATCTTGTACTATTACCTTGAATGAGCAGGTTGAAGTATTTCCGACCGCGTCTGTCGCCGTATAGGTGACCGTTGAAGTTCCTAACCTAAATATGCTACCAGGGTCTTGGTTAGGAGCCAGTCTTGCTCCAGGACAATTATCGGAAACGGTTGGGGCGGTCCAATTTACAACGGCCTGACAGGATGTATTAGCGTCCACAGTAATATTTGCTGGACAACCTATTATCACAGGAGCAATATTGTCGACCACTGTTACTGTAAAGGAACGTGTGGTCGTATTGCCTGAGGCGTCAATTGCAGTATAAGTAACCGTGGTAATGCCTTTTGGAAATGCAGAATTGCGAGGATGGCTAGGCCCAAACGAAGATAAACTACAATTATCTGACGCTATCGGTTCTGGCCAATCAACGGTTTGGGTACATCCGGGCCCGGTTAGGCTAACCACTTGATTAAATGTTGGGTTAATTACCGGAGGTATTGCATCCGATGA
>DASQTN010000125.1:0-3219 GCA_035641895.1 Chryseolinea sp.
ATTCTTACTGGAAAACTTTGTGGCATTTACTTCTGCCTTAGGAATCGATTTTCATCCTGCTGAGCCAAACATTATTTTACCCGTTGGTATTTCGTTTTATACGTTTCAAACACTATCCTATACGTTGGATATGTATAGGAAAACAAGTCCGCCTGAAAAATCATTGCTGGATTTTTCACTATTCGTAACCTTTTTACCCCAGTTGGTCGCAGGTCCGATTGTACGTCCAAATGAGCTTATTCCTCAATTCAAACAGCCGCATGTAGCCACGAGAGAGCAAATGATGAAAGGCTTATTTTTCCTTTCACTTGGGTTGTTTATGAAGAGTGTGTTGGCCGATACGCTATTAGCGTCGTCAGCAGATAGCGTTTTTGGCGCGCCTATGCCTGTAATGGCTCTTGATGCATGGCTCGGTGTGCTTGCTTTCTCAGGTCAAATATTTTTTGATTTCGCCGGGTACTCTACCTGTGCAATTGGCATAGGCTACTGTTTTGGATTTACCCTTACAGAAAATTTCAAATATCCGTACGCGTCGATTGGTTTTTCAGATTTTTGGAGACGGTGGCATATCACATTGTCGACCTGGCTTCGCGATTATTTGTACATCCCCCTCGGTGGAAACAGAAAAGGTGAAGTACGTACCTATATAAATTTAATGATTACTATGTTATTAGGCGGACTCTGGCACGGAGCGTCCTGGACTTTTGTGGTCTGGGGTGCATTGCATGGTTCGTACTTGTGTATTGAAAAGCTGATCCGAGAAAAATTTGTCAGCACACCAAAACCGCCAGAGCAAGCGTTAGACGCACCGATAATTGTACGAGCTTCTGTCATGCCACTTGCAAAGAGCAACTCATTGAATAATTTTTTACTTGCTTTATTTACTTTTTTCCTGGTGAACGTTACCTGGGTCTTTTTCAGAGCTGGAGATTTTCCAACTGCGTGGCGCCTGCTTTCGTCAATGTTTGGACAGACTACGAATGGTACGGCTATTTTAGCAACGATCGACATTATCAAAGTTGTTATTGTCGTATTTTGTATGGTTGTAGCGCACTGGTTTATGCGGAATACCAGTGTAATGGAGGTTGCAAAAAAAATGAAATGGTGGGCTGTTTCAATTGTCTGGGCATTTATGATAATTGCGCTGATTATTAGCCAGAAAAGCAGCGACTCGTTTATTTACTTTCAGTTCTAATAATAATTTTTCAGCGACTTTACACTTTAACCTTTTTTGTCGGGGCCAAACCTCCATTGAAAAAAGTTAAACCTGTTACTACATCTGACATGGTGTATGGTTCACCGTGAATCTGAAGGCTATTTTCGCGTTTTCCTGTCCGGGAATGAATAACTTTCTATAATAGAATTCCTTAATATCGGAATCTGAACCTGCTTTATAAAGCGACATCTTGATTTGATAGGAGCCCAAAACTGTCTCAGCGAATGTCACGTAGAAAAAAGCTTTTTGTAAGTTTTTAGTGCATTTGACAAAATTGCAATGGAACACCTTTGCCTATTTCTCTATCTAACACCAGGCGCTTTTACAATTTTTAAATCAGGCGTCTGTATTTGTTTCGTTGCCTCCTCACTATCATTTTTCTTCAACGATAGAGTTCGAAATAACTATCGCGCTGCAATTTTCCCGCGTATCAAACTAGATTTTTTTGAAAGCCAAAATTCAATTTCATATGGATTGTGATAAATCGGAAAGCGTACGTGATATAAGAAATTCTACCTCTGAGTTTGCGATTTTCATGGTGATGAAGTTAAGCAAATGGCAAAGGCAATTACTTCTTGCCGTAATTTTTGTTTTGACGTCTGAAATGCTTTTTTCGCAGGAAATTAGATTCGACCACCTTTCGGTAAAACAAGGACTATCGCAAGGTAACGTGTGGGATGTACATCAGGACAAGTTTGGTTTTATTTGGATCGCTACCGAAGATGGGGTGAATGTTTACGACGGGTACACGTTTACAGTTTACAGAAATAATCCAGCTGACTCGTTTAGCATCAGCAACAATAATGTCGATCACATTGTAGAAGACAAAGATGGAAACCTTTGGATCGCGACACAGCATGGCCTCAATTTTTATAACAGGAAGCTCAACCGGTTCGAACGTCATATGCATGATCCTAAAAATCCTGCTTCGCTTAGTAACGACGACGTAGGTGAAATATACATTGATAAGAAAAACCGGTTGTGGGTAGGTACGAACAACGGCTTAAATCTTTACGAGAGCAAAACCAAAAGCTGGAAGCATTATTTGAATGATCCGTTAAACCCAACTTCACTCTCCGACAACATCATCGACGTAGTTTTCCAGGATAGCGAAAATAGATTGTGGGTTGGAACAGGTAATGGTGGTATAAATCTGATGAATGCAGACAGTGTTTCATTTGAACGCTTACAACATGATCCAAATGACGTCAATACTCTGAGCAGTAACAAGATTGTGTGTATTCAGGAGGATGCGGAGCGGAATATGTGGGTGGGAACATTCGATGGAGGACTCAATAAAATAAACCGATCAAAAAATGCTTTTACGCATTATCGACACGATCCCAATGATGAGAATACCCTCGGTGCAAATTACATCTATGATATAGCTCAAAGCAAGTCCGGCGAATTGTGGATCGCCACGGATGGGGCACTCAACTTATTTAATCCGGCCGATGGCACTTCTAAAAGGTATGCCCAGGTACAAGGAAATGATAATACCATTGCCAGTAATATCGTAACCTGTGTTTTCTTTGACGCGCAAGATCGCATGTGGGTAGGCACTCGGTTCGGTGGTGTAAATGTTTACGACAAAGACAAGTATGGGTTTAAACATTTCAAGTATAGTGCATACGAGCGGAACACCATTAACCATAATAACGTCACTGCATTTGCAGAGGATCAGAACGGAAACTTTTGGTTAGGCACAGATGGTGGTGGCCTTAATTATTATGACCGGAAGAGTGGAAGATTTACAAACTATAAAGACATTACGACGAACGCGAAAGTATTGGCGCTGGGAAAGGATAAAAGGGGTGGACTTTGGATAGGGATGTGGGCGGGAGGACTGAACTATTTTGATCCGGTCTCAAAAAAAGTTAAACGCTATGTACACGATGCTTCGAATCCCAATAGCCTTGCTGAGGATAACGTCTTCGATATTCTCGTCGATCGTGCAGGAAATGTCTGGATTGCCACGTTTAAAGGCGGATTATGCAGATACA
>DASQTN010000126.1:0-2466 GCA_035641895.1 Chryseolinea sp.
TTCGCTTCCTGAACTAAAAGTTTTTCTTCCACCTCATACTGATGTCCGGGAAACTCCTCATCTGGTATTTCATCAAGATCCCGGGCAAATGAGTCGAACGTCATCGAATACATTTCGTAACGCCGCCGCTTCATATTAAGAAAATGATTTTTGACAATGCGATACACCCAAGTTTTAAAATCGCTTTCTTGCCTGAACGTACTCAGCTTAATCATGATCTTTATCAACACTTCTTGTGTAATATCTCCTGCGTCTTCACGATGTGCAACAAAGGATAGTGCCACATTGAAAATCCAGTCCCGATGTCGCTCAAGAAGATTTTCAAGCGCACTTCTATCTCCTTCTACTGCTCGATCAATTAATTCATTATCCCCCATAACCAAATAGTTAAGCAACTTCTGCCAGAATGCGACTGACAGAAATGGCTGATTTTAACGTTGATTCAATAAATGTTGTCCGAATGGATTATCAAAGACCATCAGCCATTTTCCATTTGCCTGTTTCCTTAGAACTACGACAGACAAACCAGATTGTTTGATTTCATTTCCATCTGGATTCTTACCAGTCATTGTCCAAGGTGCGAAGTGCATGGCGAGGTTTCCATTCAGAAATACTTCGTGGCCTGAATATTCGAATTTCGGGTTAACAGCAAAGAATCCTTTAAAACCTTCGCTTATAGCGTCAACGCCTGAGGAAGGTTTTTCCGGTTCAAATACAATAACGGCATTTGGCTCATAGGTTGCCAGTACACCTTTCAGATCTTTTTCGTGAAACGCTGTAGTCATATCCAAGATGACTTTCATTACTTCATTTTGTTCTTGGGTGAATGTTGCCTTTTCCATAGTTTTTTTTGTTTGAGCGTTAATTACAAAGCCGGCCGTTAAAAGGACGAATTTTGAATTCATAATTGTTCTGTTTCTCCTTTAGACACCTTCCAATCACGACTGTTACAGTTGAATACTCTAAAAAAGTTTATAGCCCGCCAGTTGCTGGCACGGCAAGACTGAGGATTGCAAACGAAAAGGTCAATGTCCCTAATACCCAATCTATTGTCCATTTAGGCAAGTGATCCACAATTCCCAGGGGGATAACTTTGCCTAGTCAATATCTTAGAGGAAATCAGTTACAACATGCTCGTTGCTGATACTACTCGGCTTCAGCTTCTACACTGAAAGTACAGACCTTAAAAACGATTTTAAACCACGCAAAATGAAAACGAACAAAGAAAAAGCAATTGCTATCAACAAAGCAGTCCAAAACGGAGACGCGGAAAGCGCAGAGGCTTTGGTAACGGAAAATTATATCCAACACACCCCAAACGTACCTGATGGAAAAAAGGGATTACGGCTACTGGTAACTAAAATCAAGAACAAAGAAATTCCCGCGCCGAAGATCAATAATGTAAGAGCCTTCGAGGATGATGAATTCGTAATACTCCATCATGATGTTAGTTGGCCAAACAGGAAAGCGATGTTTGAAATCTATCGATTTGAAAATGGTCTGGCCGCGGAGCACTGGAGTGGCATCGCGGACCACCCTGAAACAACAGTGAATGGACATTCAATGGTCGATGGCCCAACTGAAGTTACCGATAAGGTTCTCACACAAAAAAATAAGGAATTTGCAGCTTTGTTTTTACAAACTGTATTGATCAAGGGGCAATTTGACAAACTATCGGAATTTTACCATCCGGAGATTATACAGCACAATCCATTCCTCGACAACGCTGTGGCTGGATTATTACGCGGAGTTGGAGAGTTGCAAAAAAAAGGTATCTCAATCGAGATAAAGAAGATATTTAAAGTATTGGGGGAAGGGAATTTTACGTTGGTCTGCTCTGAAGGAAAATTCGCGGGCAAGCACACTGCATTCTTTGATCTATTTCGCATCGAAAAGGGTATCATCGTAGAGCACTGGGATGTGTTACAAGAGATACCTGAAAAGATGGCCCATGAAAATGGTTTTTTCAAGGCCTCGCTCTACAAGAGAATTGGTGGTTATGATGCTATTGCAGGGTTTGTAGACCTGGCATTTCCACGAGTCGCTATGCATCCTCAACTTCACAAATATTTTGCTGGGCACGCGGATAACAGCAAATACCGCCAACGACAATTAATTATTGACAAACTGGCAAGTACTCTTCATGGTCCTACTATATACCTTGGCAGACCACTTGACGCCGTACACAAAGGGCTAAATATTACCGCTGCGGAATGGGACCTATTTATGCAGATTCTAACGCAAGCGATGGATGAGAGAGGAATTACTGGTGACGTCAAGCAAGACTTTGTGGAAACATTTCAAAATGTGTTTCGAAGTGTGACCGTTGAAGCCGAAATGAGCAAGTAATAATTTTTCTCTACAAAACAGGAGAGCCTTACGACTACACAGTTGCGAGGTTATCCTATTTATAAAATAAAAGCAGTATGAAAGTCGGAATTTTAGCCTTTGATGCATGCACACCTT
>DASQTN010000127.1:0-3951 GCA_035641895.1 Chryseolinea sp.
GCCCATGTGGCTAGCCACGATCTGCAAGAACCATTGCGTAAAATCCTTACTTACATTGATCGAATTCAAAATAACAACGAAAAACTTTCGGATGCCGGAGTTGATTTCCTAACGAAGATCACAGCCTCAGCCAGGCGAATGACCCGATTAATTGATGACTTGTTGGATTTCTCCAGTCTCTCTCACTCTAAAAGATTTGAAACTGTAGACCTTAATAAAGTTTTAGAAGAAGTGCTGGCCGAAATGGAAATTTCCATTAGTGAAAAGAAAGCATCAGTAGTGTATGACAAGAATTTGCCAGCTATACAAGGTGATGCTGTACAATTAGCTCAACTATTTCAGAATTTAATCAGTAATGGGTTAAAGTTTACAAAGGAAAATAATCCACCCTCAATTAAGATAAATTTTCGAATGCTTTCCGATGAGGAAATTTCACGACATGACTTTGTAAATAGAAAAGGCGAATACGTTGAGTTGGTCTTCAGCGACAATGGAATTGGGTTTAATCAGAATTTTTCAGATCAGATTTTTATCATCTTTCAGCGCTTACATGAAAAAAATAAATATCCTGGCACAGGCATCGGACTGGCATTGTGCAAGCGGATAGTAGAGAATCATGGAGGGAAAATTCTTGCGGAATCTACAAATGGGGGTGCAACATTTTACGTGCTTCTTCCATTGCAACAAGAAGTAGCCGTTAAGCAGGGGTAGGTTGGTACCTTTCCCAACCTTTGTCGAGCACAAACTGAATTTCGTCGCAGAGCTCTCGCAATGCAGTCGGCTTTGTTATAAAATAAACGGCTCCCAGATCATGTGCTTCTTGCATATCCCTTCGCCGCTTTGATGTCGTATAAATAATTATCGGAATGTCATTTGTTGATGCCATTTTACTCATTCTTTGGAGACATTTTTTTCCATCCCAAACGGGGAGGTTTAGATCCAGAAATATGAAATCAGGCTTGTACTCAGTAGCAAGCAAAGCAAGAGCGCTCTTGCAGCTAAATGCTTTAACGCAATCTATACTGGAATCTATGGTTTTTACGGCATCAATAAGCAGATCGCAATCCTCTTCATCGTCGTCGATAATCAGCATGTTTTTCATGAGAGGGTCAATAAGTGTCCGTAAAAGCTAAGAAAAAACCGTGCAATAAATTTAGGTGGTTTCATAGTTAACTATTCACCCATTCCATTCATTATATCAGGCCTGCTGAAATTTCTCAAAAAACGAGTGAGTAGGATATCCACAGGAATGTGTACCAAAGCCGCATAACAGGCAGTTAAGGAAGACGTCGTGTACCGTTTAATGGGTGGCACAAAAAATAAAAAAGCGTCACATAAATGTTTCTAAGGGAAATGGTATTCTGAGCAAATTCCGACTGAATTCAGGATGTCAAACGGGATTAGTGGAAGATCTCATCGGCAACGTTTCCCTCACATCAGGGAATATAATTACCCACCAAATACAATAATGTTCTCGTCCCCTAACACTAGCTCGGCTGTTCTGTAAGTGGCATAATTTTTCTATGGAGTTGCAATTGTTCGTTTGTTAAAAAAATCATTAAAAACTAACCACTAACATATGGCAACTATTGCAAAAAACCCCTCAAAGAAGCAAAGCAAATCCGGCGATCCAAAATCCGCCCTTCTCAATTTTTTTGTTGATGAAGTAAAAGACATTTATTGGGCAGAAAAACACCTGGTTAAAGCTTTGCCAAAAATGAAAAAAGCTGCAACATCGCCCGAGCTGCAGGAAGCATTCGATACACACCTTCAGCAGACTCAAGAGCACGTAACGCGGTTGGAAGAAGTTTTCAATTTGCTCGGCGAGAAACCTCAGGCAAAAAAATGCGATGCCATGGAAGGTTTGATCCAGGAAGGCGAAAGCGTAATCGAAGATACAGAAGCAGGATCTGCAACACGCGACGTTGGACTTATTGTATCAGCGCAAAAAGTGGAGCATTATGAGATCGCTGCCTACGGCGGATTAGCACAGCTGGCCAAGACGCTCGGTCGCGACGATATTAAAAACATTCTCGGCACCACCTTGTCAGAAGAAAAACAAACTGATGAGCTGCTTACTGAAATTGCTGAAAACAACATCAACTATCAAGCAAGCGAGGAAGGAGAGGAAGCTTAAGGCTTCCTTTTTTTTATCTCATTTTTAACTACAAATTCAAATAATGGCAGCCAAAAAATCCTCTAAACCGGAGAGCTCATCCCGGGAAAATGCAAAAACAGAGAATCTATCATATCACAAAGAAGACAGCGCTCATGAATTCCTAACCACCAACCAGGGTGTACGAATTAATGATGATCAAAATTCGCTTAAAGCTGGTAGTCGTGGGGCCACGTTACTAGAGGACTTCATACTTCGCGAAAAAATAACACACTTCGATCATGAACGTATTCCTGAGCGTATTGTGCACGCCAGAGGATCAGCAGCGCATGGATTTTTTCAGGTTTACGACTCCATGGCGAAAGTTACAAGGGCAAATTTTCTGCAAGATCCTAAAAAGAAGACACCAGTATTTGTTCGATTCTCTACTGTTGCGGGTTCGAGGGGATCAACTGATCTTGCAAGAGATGTCAGGGGTTTCGCCGTCAAGTTTTACACCGATGAAGGCAACTTTGACCTTGTCGGAAATAATATGCCTGTCTTTTTTATACAAGACGCGATCAAATTCCCCGACCTGGTTCATGCCGTAAAACCAGAACCCGATAATGAAATTCCACAAGCAGCGTCGGCGCACGACACGTTTTGGGATTTTATTTCGCTGATGCCTGAATCGATGCATATGATCATGTGGTTGATGAGCGATCGTGCGATTCCCAGGAGCTTTCGTATGATGGAAGGGTTTGGTGTTCATACATTCCGGTTCATCAATGAAAAAGGTCAATCAAATTTTGTAAAATTTCATTGGAAGCCATTACTCGGGGTTCATTCCGTGGCATGGGACGAAGCGCAAAATATCTCCGGTAAAGATCCCGATTTTCACAGGCGCGATCTGTGGGAAGCAATTGAAAATGGTGCGTTTCCCGAATGGGAATTGGGCGTACAAATCGTACCCGAAAAAGATGAGCACAAGTTTGAATTTGACTTGCTCGATCCTACTAAGATCATTCCCGAAGAAATCGTGCCGGTCCAGCGCATCGGGAAATTAACCCTTAATCGAAATCCGGATAATTTCTTTGCAGAAACAGAACAGGTGGCGTTCCATGTGGGACACATCGTGCCTGGAATTGATTTTACGAGCGATCCTCTTTTGCAGGGTCGTTTATTTTCGTACACCGACACGCAGCTCATACGGTTAGGTGGACCGAACTTCCACGAAATACCTATCAATCGTCCTATCGCGCCACTGCACAATAACCAACGGGATGGGCATATGCGTCAAACGATTAACAAAGGTAAGTCCAGCTATAGTCCCAATACATTAGGTGGGGGATGTCCGTTTCAAGCAAAAGCTATGGAAGCGGGCTTTGTCTCTTACGCTGAACGAATTGACGCTAAAAAAGTACGCGACCGCAGTCCGAGCTTCATGGATCATTTCAGTCAGGCCAGGCTTTTTTTTAACAGCCAATCTGATCCTGAAAAAAATCATTTGATCGACGCTCTTCGTTTTGAATTAGGTAAAGTCGAAACGGTGGCCATACGCGAGAGAATGCTTTTCCTTCTCCGGCAGGTCGATAATGGGTTGGCGAACGAAGTTGCTTACGGACTTGGGCTTTCTGTTCCTAAAAAAATTGAGGGACCGGTCAACCAAAGCATTCCGGCAGATGCTAACCCCAGGTCGTATCAGCCGATCAAGAAAGAAAGTTCGTTACAACGATCAGAGGCGCTGAGCATGGCGAATACAATCAAGAATTCAATTCGCACCCGAAAAATTGCAATTCTTGCCGCAGACGGCGTTGACAGCGCGTCTCTCATGAAGGTTCAAGCTTCGCTTACAG
>DASQTN010000128.1:0-3393 GCA_035641895.1 Chryseolinea sp.
AAAATGCGAGGGAATGGATGGTTTAATTCAGGAAGGTGAGTCGGTTATTCAACATACAGAAAAAGGAAGTGCCACACGTGACGTTGCGTTAATAATGTCTGCTCAAAAAGTTGAACATTATGAAATAGCAACGTATGGAACGTTGCGCCAACTGGCTAAAACGATTGATAAGACCGAAATTTCACAACTACTGGAACAGACATTACTGGAGGAAAAGGAGACGGACATGCTGTTGTCCAACCTCGCAGAAACGTTGATAAATCAAGATGCAAGCACAGAAGTTAGGTAGAAATAATACAAACAATTGCGATTGGAGTCGCTTAAAAATATTTTATAAATCGATCTAGTGAATTATCGGTTCCCATTTTCTTTCCAGTACGAAGGAAATTGCTGATTCGATTTCAGATATGGTGGTGGGTTTGGTGATGAAATGAACGGCACCTAACTCGACACACTTTTCTTTATCGTTCTGAAATTTTGAAGTAGTGTAAATGATTACCGGAATATCGCTCAGTCTGCGATCCCTCCTCATTTTCTCAAGAAATAAGATACCATCGACGCGTGGCATATTGAGATCGAGGAAAATATAATCAGGGTTGCAGCCATTCTCGCGCAGCAGCCGTAGACCATCTTCTCCATCAACGGCTTCTACACAAGTAACATCTGAGCTGACGTTAGACAGCGCGTAGCTAAACAATTCGCGGTCATCCTCATCGTCGTCTATGATTAATACTTTAACGCTCACGTCAATATTTTTATGTTAATAATTAACTTCACACTGAATTTACAGTTTTTATGAGTAAAAAGGTATCGAAGGCGAAAAAACATCGTAAACCTTTTCCGGTGGTAGCGATTGGTGCTTCTGCTGGAGGGCTGGAAGCAGTTTCACAGCTATTTACGCATCTTCCCTACAACACCGGAATGGCTTTTGTTTACATTCAACATCTCGATCCCACCCACAAAAGTCACCTATCCGAGATCATTGGCCGGCTCACAAAAATGAAGGTTCAGGACGCCAAGCATCTGATGCACGTGGAACGTAATAACGTCTACATTATCCCTCACAATAAAGATTTATCCATCCTCGACGGTGTGCTTACTTTAAATAACCGGCAGCCTAAACCGGCTATTAACTTACCCGTTGACAAATTCTTTAAATCCCTGGCCGACGTTTATAAAGAACTTGCTATTGGAATCGTACTTTCCGGAAACGCCAACGATGGCACCTATGGCCTGAAACAAATAAAAAATGCCGGCGGGTTGACGTTTGCCCAGGACTCGTCCGCCAGGTTCGAAAGTATGCCTAAGTCGGCCATTGCCGAAGGATGTGTGGATATGATCCTATCACCTCAGGAAATCGCAGTCGAGCTCGACCGTATCAGCAAAAACACCAAAGTCATCGCGCAGGCAATTCAAGTCCAGTCGGAACCTGAAGTTTCAGATATCAGTGATGAAGACTTAGTTGGTATCATAGAGCTTTTGAGAAAATCGGTCGGGGTTGATTTTCAACATTACAAACAAAACACGATAAAACGGCGTATCATACGAAGGATGTTGTTATACAAGCTTGCATCGCTTGGTGAATACCTGGATTATCTAAAACAACATACGAACGAAATCCATGTGCTCTTTCAGGACCTCCTGATCAATGTTACAGAATTCTTCAGAGACCCCGATACGCTTGAATTCTTAAAAAAAACAATTCTTCCAAAAATTCTGAAAACAAAAACCGATTCTGATTCTTTGAGGATCTGGGTTCCAGCTTGTTCATCGGGCGAAGAAGCTTATTCCCTGGCCATGATTCTTAACGAAATCCTTGCGGCAAAGGGAATGAGCATTCCTATTCAAATATTTGCGTCTGACCTAAGCGAAACAAGCATTGCTAAAGCGCGAATTGGATTGTATTCGCGAAATGACGTAGCGAATGTTTCTCCAAAAAGGCTTCAGAGATTTTTTACAAAAATTGACGGATCATATCGCATTAGTAAAGTTATCAGGGATGCTTGTGTATTTGCACCGCACAACATATTTTCTGATCCCCCATTTTCAAGACTTGATCTCATTAGTTGTTGTAATCTAATGATCTATCTGGATGCACCGCTACAGAAAAAAATTCTTGGCACCTTTCATTATTCTTTGCTGCCCGAGGGCTATCTGGTGCTGGGGAAATCGGAGACATTGGGCACGTCGGGCGCTTTATTTTCACAGGTTGAAAGGAAATACAAAGTCTTTAAGAAGAAAAACGATCTACATGGCAAAGTGAAATTCGACATGCAATATCGCATGTCCGAAAGAAGCGGAAAAGGCGTTACAACGCCAGTCACTCACCAAATTAGTCAGCTCAAGCGCCTGGAGTTTGAAAAATCAGCAGAGGAAATTTTGCTATCCAGATTTGTCCCGCCGAGTGTGCTTATAAATAAGGACTTGGAAATACTTCAAATCCATGGGCAGGTAAATTCTTTCATCCAGGTAACATCAGGCAAAGCAACGTTGAATCTTTTAAAACTGGTTCGGCCCGAATTAGTCTTCGATTTACGCAGCACCATTCATAAGGCCGCCAAATCTAATAAAAGCGAAAAAAAAACCGGATTAGAAGTAAAAGTGGACGAAAGCGTGGTGCATGTTACCCTGGAGGTTGTACCACTGAAGGAACAAAATGACGAAAAGCTTTTTCTTATTGTTTTTCAAAAAATCGGACCCCCCAGTAGTGAAGAGTTACGCAGATCCTCCTTTACAAAAGATCAAATCGTCAAAAAGCTTCAAAAAGATTTGGAAGCAACGAAAGAGGATATGCGATCTATTTTGGAAGAGCAGGAGGCATCCAATGAAGAGCTGCAGTCGGCTAATGAAGAGATCGTATCCAGCAACGAAGAACTTCAAAGCATAAACGAAGAACTGGAAACTTCAAAGGAAGAAGTGGAATCTTCCAATGAGGAGCTGATGACGATCAACAACGAATTGCAGGTCCGGAATGAACAGTTAGCCGAGGCACACGAGTATTCTGAGGCAATAGCCGAAACCATTCGGGAAGCAGTACTGATTTTAGATAAGGATTTCAGAGTACGATCTGCGAACAAAGCGTTTTACAGGATTTTTAAAACCAAAGAAGAAGAGACAGAGGGGATGCTCATGTTTGAATTGGGAAACAGACAATGGGATATTCATGAGCTTCGTCAACTATTGGACGAATTAATCACCAAAAGGATACCCATGTCGGGCTTCGAAGTGGAGCATGTATTTCCGCTCATCGGAAAAAAGACAATGTTATTGCATGCCAAGACCGTTATGCAAAAAATGCTGCAGAAGCAATTGATCATTCTTGCCATAGAAGATATTACGGAACATCGCGTTGCCGAGCGCGCAGCACACGAGCGGGAACTGTGGTTCAAAAAT
>DASQTN010000129.1:0-6960 GCA_035641895.1 Chryseolinea sp.
GCAACTCCATTTCATGTTACGCAGGTCGCCGGTTTATTATCGCTTTCAGCCGGACGAAAGCGAAAGGTCAAATACGCTACTCCTTTTAACCACCTGCCATTTGAAGTTGGCGATAATATTTCAAGCGGGCAATGTTTCTAAATTATCACAAACCTGGACTCATGTTTACCACAAAAAAAGCTGAAATATTTGTTCGTTGAAAGTAAGCACTTTACCTATATCTTATGAGGTCTTCAGCAACCAAAGCGGTAGTCACACCGTAATACATTAAATTTACAATCGTTTATTTTATACCAGAAGCTTCAGGAGGAGTACACAGACGTGATATGAATAAAAAAGTTTGGAACCTTGCTCAAATCAACATCGGCAGAATAACTGGCGAAACAATGGAAGACCCCGTTATGGCAACATTCGTCGCCCAGCTTGACGAAATAAATGCACTTGCCGAAGCGAGCCCCGGTTTTGTTTGGCGTTTAAAAGATGAAGGCAATAATGCTACCGCTTTTAATCCATACAATGACAATCGTATCATTGTTAATATGTCGTTATGGGAGACGTTGGATCACCTGATGCAATACGTTTATAAAGGGAGGCACGCAGAAGTATTACGAAGTCGCCGGGAGTGGTTTGTGAACTTCGGAAAACCCTTCACAACGATGTGGTATGTTCCCGCGGGAAAAATTCCTACGATTGAAGAGGCGATGGAACGTCTTCAATCATTACAGGACCATGGGCCAACACCTTTTGCCTTTGATTTCAAAACGAAATTTCCAGAGCCAGCGGAAATTGTAACGACGTGACCTAGTTAGGGCGAACTATCAAGCCTTACTGAGCATTTATCGGAACTTGCACAAGTGTTTTATCCCATCCGATATTCATTTGGACCCCTGACGAATCCGGATCGAACGTAATGGTGAATTGTTCCAATTCCTGTGGCGCAGTAGTGACTGGCACATCAACCTTCACGACGTCTAAAGCATAATTAGGCTCGAAGTAGCCAAACTTTCCCAGCTCGCTGTTCAGGGATACCTGCCACGATGTTGGATGAGGAACAGCATACATACGGTATGTACCGGCTTGTACTGGTTTGCCTCCGAAGGTAACATCTTTACTAAAGCTGATCTCTGTTGCTTCGTTCGCACCCAACCTCCAATATTTTTCGTAGGGAACAAGCGCTTCATCTTCTTCCGTTCCGAAAATCAATCTTTGTTTTTTATAGGGTCTGCAGTAAATCACTTTCACATCAAGGCCCTGGTGGCTGACAGATTGCGTTTCACTTGGGCTATGCGAACGGGTTGTCATCATTCCATAAACAAAATAAATTGCGTACGCGAACAATAGGATTCCGATGACAATGAATATTTTTTTTCTCATCTCTTGAAGTGTTAAATGAAAATCAGGCCGAATATATGCAATTATGGGATTACATTAATAGAGACGGGAAGTTGTTTCGTTACAGGTAATGGTGGGGGAGAACTGAGAAGTATTGGCAAGCAATGTTGCGCGATCATAAACGCCAAGAAAAAAAATATCCGGCCTAGATACTAGCCGGATATTTCAAAAATCCTCATTCAATTTTATCCGTAAACTAAATTTCACGAGGAAACCATCCCTTCAAATCAACAAACCCGTGAATTGATTAGGTTACGTTTGTTTGATAAAATTTCCTTGGGACTAGACATTGGAACCTCCTTTCTTTTAGTTGGACATATGCTGCAGGGTACTATTCAGCTACCTTAGAAGTTCACCTGCGCCGACAGCGACCACTGTCACCCTTACAAACGCATTCAGAAAAGAAATCGTTTATGTTTCGAAAAATATTTTTGGTGTTTGGTCAGTCGCACAAGTCGACATCTTTAATGCAGGATTCCGCAAACTATTGGCGTGCTCACGCAAGGCGGTGTACTCTCATTTCCGTTAGGTTGACGATCTATTGTAAACAAGATTTTTAATAATTTCTAGCAAATTACCCGAGGCAACATTTGATCTATCAAAATAGCACCGATTATCGTGAGCCTCCTTCATTCCCAGCTAACATAAGCCTTTAATTGTTGCAAGGGAACTTCTAATATCTATAGCTGTTTTATTCATTATAATGTCGCGTTCCTCACAAGCACGTTGGAGAATGTCATGATTTAATTTTAGGTCTTCCGTTCGTTCCTTTACCCAACTGTCCAACAATAGGTTGAGTCGCTGTTTGTGCTTATTTATTTTAACAAATACAATTGCCAAAGCTATCAGCAATGCAGCCACCACGCCGATAAAGACATTCAAATACGCTTGTCGAGAAATTATTTGTCATTGAGCTCAAGTATTTTAGTCTGTGATTTTATCTTAGCCTTACTTTCTTTCTCCACGTGGTCCGCTTCAATCTTCATAAGATTAGTGGTAAGGTTTCTACTCTAGACGCTGTCATTTAGCGAAGGTATTTGGCTTGGTAGAACGCAATCCTTTCGAAGTTATTTGATTTGGAAAATAATCTAATGACCTGAGTATACAATTCCACAACAGCGTCATTGTAGGCTAAACTAGAGTCTATTGATTGCTCGTATTCTTCAGCCAAATTAATTCATTTTTTGCTACGCATCACCCTACTTCGAAGAGCACAAAGAGCCGTATTGATAGTCCTTAGTCGAACTGTCGCATTCTTAGTGACCTTCGAGTCTTCGAGTCTGTGGCATTATTTAACTAGGTGATTGTTTCGCCACGAAGTCACCAGAGGTTCACTAAGTGTAATAATGATAATATTAGTTTTATGAGATACTATCTTAGTAGCGAAAACTATGTTTCAGGAAGTCAAGGTTGTGTTTATAACTTTCAATTACATCGGCATCCTTAGGCGTTGCTCCTTCAATTTGCATCCAGCCGTTACCAACGTATTCCATTGCCAAAAGCGTTTGACATATTTTCTGCCAGTCCAACGTTCCCTTGCCCAATAAATGACCATTTTCCTTCATGTGAAGCTCACAGATCATGTCTTTCCCCAGCCATTGAATTTCTTTTATGACGTCATAACCAGCATCGGCAGAATTTCTGAAATCATAATAAACTTTGACACTCTTAGAACCGACTTGCTGGATAATCTCCATGTGTTCTTCTGCACTTAAGTACGATTCAATGCCCAAAGTAATTCCAAGCTTTTCAGCTTTCGGCGCGACAATTTTTAGTCTACGAATCACCTCCTTTTTACCGGCATCATCGTTTCGCAAGTCATTCTTACCGAAGAAGGCCAGCAGTATTACTTTTACCTCGAAGGCTTTTGCAACGTCTACGCTATCCCACACCCATTGCTCTGTTTTCGGATCGGATTTATACGGAACTTTATTTAATTCCCCTATAGCCAGACTAGCTATGGCGACGCCAGTTTTTTTAGATGCTTGTTTGAAATTTTGTTGAACGGCGGATTCTCTCAAATGCATGTTGTTAGATTCAGATCCTAAATTCAGCTGAACGCCCTGCAACCCAATGCTTTTTGCCACATCAAAGGATCCAGGATCACTGTTTTTGCCGAGTGACCAATCGCACGCGCCAATCCGAAGTTTACTTACTCTGTTCCTGGCAGATAGAAGACCTGAGTTGAGGAGCGAAGCAAGGAGGGCTGATTGTTTCAACCATTGTCTTCTATTAATACCCATATTTAGTTAAGAACATTTTCAAAAATTGATTATTATTTAATTTATCGAATCTTTGCCTCACACACAACACGGATTAATCGACTTTTAAAGGCGCGACGCCCGAGACCTTAAACAAACCTTTCGATTATTCTGGGCTAAAATTAGCTTGGACCACGCGGACAAAGTCCAATACGGTGAAGAACGGTGAAGAGACGCAGCCACAAATAACTTTTGAAATGACTTTGAACTCTTACAGCATCTATTTGTTTACCTTTTCGGCGATGCTCTATCCAGTTAAAGCAGCTTACATTATGGACTTTGCGACTGTAATATTTTGTATTGTTATCGTTGTTGTTACTTTTTTATTTTGGGAGTTTGTTGCCTGGTTTAGCCACAAATACATTATGCACGGTGTTTTATGGAGGTGGCACAAATCGCATCACACAGTGCATAACCATGCATTCGAGCGGAACGATCTATTCGCTGTCGTCTTCAGTGCTCCATGCATTGGATTGCTCTATTACGCTACGCTTATCAATTACAATCCCTATTTAATTTCAGTCGGTATCGGTATCTTTTGCTACGGTTTATTCTATTTTATCTTTCACGACGTAATTGTACACCAGCGCATACGATGGAGGCTCATACGGAAAGGTAAATACCTTCAGCGCATCATAAACGCACATTATATTCATCACGGCAAACACACGAAAGAAGGGTGTGAGGCCTTTGGTTTCTTGATCGCTCCAAAAAAATATGAGCCAAAACATTTTTCGTTAAAAACAAAAAGACAAGAAACTCAATAGCTCCATTGAATCAAAATTATCTCTACCTTCTGATTGATCTGCTTTGCATTATATTCCCGTTCATTGCAAGCTTTTACCGAAAAGCTCCTTTCTATAAAAAGTGGAGGTCTTTAAGCGTTGCTATTGGACTCCCGGCCATTTTATTTATCATTTGGGACGAGATTTTCACAGCTATGGGCATTTGGGGATTTAATCCCAACTACGTGACAGGATTTAGAATTGGGTCGCTACCAATAGAGGAGATTCTTTTTTTTATTTGTGTCCCCTATGCATGTGTCTTTACTTATTTCGCCTTGAGATATTTTATTCAAAAGGATCTTACCCTGCCTTATCAAAACGTCGTTTCTTTCATCGCGATTCTGTTGTTGCTCATTGCGGGCATCTATCACTTTGAAAAGTTATATACGACCGTAACTTTTCTTTCCCTATCATTTCTTTTGGGTTACCTGACCTTCAAGGTAAGAGCACCGTACCTTGGTCATTTTTATTTAACATTTGGTCTGATTATGATCCCGTTCCTTCTGGTAAATGGAATCTTGACGGGCTCTTTCATCCAAGAAGAAATTGTCTGGTACAATAATGCCGCTAACCTGAGTTTCCGCATTGGAACAATTCCCATTGAGGATTTCTTCTATGCAATGCTCATGCTGCTCAGTAATATCTCGATCTTCGAATGGCTGGAATTAAAATCTTCGCGCGCCTCCATGCTTGTTGACAAATCCGTCGGCGCCATGTCCTAAATTCATACCGGCCCTACTTCGTCCCTTTTCTATTTTCTCCAGCAAGAAATTGCCTTTTACAGGCAGATTGAGGCACGTAATTACTTAATTTTCAGCATTTTATATTTTGTTTAACTTTTTTATAAAAAAGTTAAACAAAATGTTGGAGAGCCTCGTTGTCCCTTATATATTTGTGGAGTCAAAGCTGTAAATTGATTGGGCTCTTTTGAGCTAGTATTTTGTCGACGCGCAGAATTCTGAGAAGGAGAACAGTCAATAAGAGTTGAACACGCCGAATATTATCAGGACCTGGAAAATCTGACTGAGAACATATGATGGATTTATTTGATAGGTTGTCAATTCGCTGCAGTCGCATTACCACCGAGATGTACAGCACATCCTTTTGCATCGGCATCAACTGTTTACAACAAAAGCTTAGAGATCCAATTTATGCCATTTACGGCTTTGTTAGATTCGCCGATGAAATCGTTGATACCTTCCACGATTTTGACAAGGAGGATTTATTACAACAGTTTAAGAAAGACACATTTTCCGCTATTGAAAAAAAAATAAGCCTCAATCCTATTTTACATAGTTTTCAATTTACCGTAAACCAGTATAAGATTGAAAAAGAACTGATAATCATGTTCCTCAAAAGCATGGAGATGGATTTAAAAAAATCAAGGTACAATGCTGACGAAATTCAAGAATATATAGTTGGATCGGCCGAAGTAGTAGGCTTGATGTGTCTTCGTGTTTTTTGCGACGGCAATAATCATTTATATCACAGGCTGGCACCTTATGCGAGAAGCCTGGGCTCTGCATTTCAAAAGGTAAATTTTCTTCGTGATTTGGATGCTGATTACAACGGACTCGGTAGGCTATATTTCCCTGGCATTATCATGGATCAATGGGACGCGTCATGCAAAACAAAGATTGAAAAAAATATTGCAGCCGATTTTAATGAAGCATTAATTGGAATTAAACTTTTACCCAAGAGTGCAAGGTTTGGGGTGTATGTGGCTTATATCTATTACATGTCGCTGTTTAAAAAAATTAAGAACACCCCGCCGGAACTAATTCTCGCTAAAAGAATACGAATTGCCAATGGAGTTAAGGCGAGGTTGCTGGCATATTCTTTTTTAAAACATCAATTTAACTTGTTATGACGGAGAACGTAATATTGGTTGATAAACAAGACAATATGATTGGCGCAATGGAAAAGTTGGAAGTTCACCGGAAAGGACTTTTACATCGCGCTTATTCCATTTTGGTATTCAACGCGAAGGGTGAGCTCCTATTACAAAAGAGGTCTGCGAGCAAATATCATAGCGGAGGACTATGGAGTAATGCATGCTGCAGCCATCCAGCCCCTGATGAGTCCATGGTCGATGCAACGAGGCAAAGGCTAAGGCATGAAATGGGTATTGACCTTCAACCTGAGTTTGCTTTTAAATTCATTTATAAATGTGAATTGGACAAAGGTTTAATTGAACATGAATTTGATCATGTCTTCACAGGTTTATACAACGATGCGCCATCCATCAACCCAACTGAAGTTGAGGACTGGAAGTTCATAGATGTGAAAACGTTGCGGAATGACCTCGAACATAATCCTGAAAATTACACGACCTGGTTCAAACTCATTATGAATCACCCGCTGGTCGCCATTGCATAGTTCAAATTACCCACCCGTCGTGCTGCCACTATGAAAATATACCAGCTTACGCGTAAGCAGTTCTTACCAGTCAACTTAAAGCATGCGCGGGATTTCTTTTCAAGTCCAAAAAATCTTGCACTGATCACACCTTCCGGAATGGC
>DASQTN010000130.1:0-4293 GCA_035641895.1 Chryseolinea sp.
TCCAATGTGGCAAATAATGTATCCACACCAGGATAGCACCAACAAAAGCTCCTGTAAGTTGCGCCACAATATATCCCAGGACCAAATTTGAGTCAAAATCTCCTGAAGCCCAAAGCGCTACCGTAATGGCTGGGTTGAGGTGAGCATTGCTAATCCGTCCGACTGCGTAAATTGACAGGGTGACTGCGAGACCCCATGCAAGAGTTATCGCCACCCATCCCGCATTTTCAGATTTTGTTCCTTTTAAGACAACCCCGGCTACCACGCCGTTACCGAGCAAGATAAGCGTAAGTGTTCCGAAAAATTCTGCGATGTAAAGAGACATAGGAAATTGGTTTGTAACAATATATAAACTTATATACATTGTTCTAATTCAAAATAAACTTTTGCGGAGTTTTGCACAGAACGGGTCATTTTTTGAACGGTTTAACTTTGTTCATTTCTGCATTTGTTTTGCTTTCTAAAAAACCGTAATTGTACGCTTTCACAACCCACATGGAAGTTTATATATCTTTGTCCCAATCCAGCCTGCTGTGTCTGTACCCTTATTTTCGAACGTAATCGCTATGCATGATCGTTTCTATTTCAAAATCGTTCTAACCATAATTTTGCTTTCGTTTTGTTTGACGGCCTTTAGCCAGGATGATTGGGATGTGTCCTGGCAAGTAATCGGCGATTCGGCTAGCATGGCGCCAAAACAAAATGTGATCATTACAGGTAAGGTTTCTATTAAAGGTTCTGGCGAACCTGTGAGTGGCGCTTCCATTTCCGCGGAAACTTTTAAGTACTTCGACTATTCAGATCAATCAGGCGTTTATGCTCTTGAACTTCCGCCCGGCAGGTATAGAATGATGGTAAGGCACGTAGGGATGAAAACCATCTATCTCAAGTTGAGAATTTTATCAGGTGGATTGTTTAACATACAAATGGAAGAGGGCACGATTGGCCTCGAGGAACTGGTTATTTCCTCCCGCGCCATTGATAGCAATGTCAAACAGTCCCTTCCAGGCTTGACTAAATTGAACGTTCAGGAAATTAAAAATCTGCCAACATTCATGGGTGAAGTTGACATTCTTAAAAGTCTGCAGCTCTTACCGGGGGTGAGCAACGTTGGTGAAGGATCAGCGGGCTTTAATGTCCGAGGAGGCCGGATGGATCAGAACCTTGTGTTGTTAAACGACGTCCCCTTGTTCAGTACATCGCATGCACTAGGCTTCGTGTCTGCTTTTAGCCAGGATATTGTTAAGGACTTCAGCTTATATAAGGGAAACGTGCCCGCAAATTTTGGGGGTAGGGCTTCCTCCGTATTGGAAATAATTACGCGTCGCGGAAATTTAGAAAAATGGGTTTATCAGGGAGGAATTGGGCCGATAACAACGCGGCTTGCCGCCGAAGGGCCTATTAAGAAAGGCACAACTTCTCTTCTGCTGACAGGACGATTTTCGCATGCAAACTGGTTGTTAAAAAAAGCAAAGGATGCGAATGTAAAACAAAGCAGATTGTCCTTTTATGACGCCTACGCCGGCCTGACACACAGATTTTCCGCCAACAGCTCCGCCGACGTTACGTTTTATTCGAGTGCCGACGAATTTCGGTATTCCGATCAGTTCGGATATAACTGGAACAATTATGTCGTTAACGGAAAGTGGCAAGCTCTGGCTAATCGCAACGCATCGCCTACACTGTCAGTGGCCTATGGGCATTTTAAAAGCACACAATATGATCCTTCCGGAGTTGAGGCAGCCGAGATCACGAATACACTTAACTATTTTCAACTCAACGAAACGGTAAATTATATACCCAATGAAAAGCATAGCATTGTAACGGGGATTTCTGGCATCGCCTATCTTCCACAACCAGAGCTGCAGGATGGGTATAATGGAAATCCCAACATCGTAAAAAAGTCAGTCGCAAAAAATAGCGGTCTTGAGTTATCAATTTTTCTGAACGATGACTACAGCATTTCAGAACGGTTTGCAATTTCTGTCGGACTCCGATATTCCCATTATACACACATGGGCGAGGATACTGTTTTTACCTACGCCGACAATGTTCCGAAATCCGTTTCGTCTATTGAAGACACGTTATACTATTCAAATTTTGAAAAAATAAAAACCTTTGGTGGTTTTGAACCACGGATTTCAGCCAGATTTAACGTGACCCGTAATCAATCCGTTAAGGTGAGCTACAACAGGATGAGGCAATACATTCATTTGATCTCTAATACAACATCTGCCACTCCTATTGATCTGTGGCAAGTCACCAATGAATATCTGCCTCCACAAATAGCTGACAATTATTCGCTAGGTTATTTTATAAATATTAAAGACAACCGTTGGGAGACCTCTGCAGAAGTTTTTTATAAGAAAATGGAAAATTTGATTGAGTATAAAGATTTCCCGTCACTGTTTTTAAATAATCATCTGGAGACGGAATTGCTGTCAGGTTCCGGCCGAGCCTATGGAGCTGAATTATACATCCGCAGATTAAAAGGAAAATGGACCGGTTGGATTTCATATACCTATTCACAAACAGAATTAAGAGTCGATTCACAGAATGAATCCGAATCCATTAATGATGGAAACTGGTACCCATCGAACTACAATAAGCCCCACACTTTTAATCTGGTTTTGGATCGTAAGCTTCGGGCAAAAGGTGCATTTTCCTTCGTACTTTCTTATAATACAGGAAGACCCTTGACCGCAATTGAATCAAGTTACATTGTCGGAGGAACCGTCATACCGATTTATTCCGATCGCAACAAATACAAAATTCCAAATTATTTACGCGTGGACATTTCCTTTACCATCGGAAACATCGTGAAGAAAATTGAAGACTCGCTCGTGTTTTCTGTGTATAATTTATTTGGTCGTGACAATGCTTATTCGGTATTCTATCAACGGCCGGCCGACAATTATTTCATACCGAAGCCTTATAAGCTCTCCGTGTTAGGCGCAGTACTTCCATCGATAACATATAATTTTAAATTATAAAATGACATTTGCTGTGTGGTGTAGTTTTATTCGCGTGCTTAAGTTCAGTTGCAGAACCGTCTGGTTCGTTTTTTTCTGTAGTTGTTTGTCACCTGTAGATTTCGAGACGGAAAACGTTGGGGGCAAACTCGTCGTCAGTGGTCAGATCAGTACAATTCCTGAACAAAATATCGTTGAGTTAGGTCGTACTGCAGATACAGATCGGCTTCCAGTTCCGATTTCAGGAGCCAAAATAACTTTAACCGATGACCTAGGTCAGTCGTTTTTCTATCAAGAGGATTTAAGCAGACCCGGCCTATACCAATTGCCCGATGTTGCGGGCTTGCCAGGGCGTTCTTATTTCATTCAAGTAGTAACAGCCGAAGGAGAATCGTATGGATCTGTTTCCGAAAGGATGCCAGCATCACCAGGTGAACTCATGACTACCTACGAAATAGTGCAAGAAGAATATATCGATTTCGAAGGTATTTCTTCTACTCAATCCTTTTTCAAAATTTATGTCAATTCAATTTTACCTACACCTCCAGATATTTATGTAAGGTGGAGTGCCCTTGAAGCGTTCCTACTATCACCAACGGATTTTCCAGATCCATTTGGAAGTGTACCCCCACCATGCTTCATTATACAAAATGCCGACCCCCAGCGAATTGTTCTTTTTAATGGAGAGGATGTAAAAACCTCTTCTGTGGAAAATGTCCTTGTTACATCCAGAATCGTAGACTGGTCGTTTTTAGAAAAGCATGTTTTCACTGTTTACCAATCAGCTATGACTCGAGATGCAGTTGAGTATTGGAGAAAGGTCAATATTGTGGCAAATCAGGTCGGTTCAATTTTCGATACTCCACCGGCAGAAATCAATGGAAATGTGAGCAATTTGAATGCACCAGGCGAAAAAGTCTATGGGTATTTTCAGGCGGTTAATGAAACCTATTACCGCTTTCCCATATATAAGGAAGACATCCCTTATCCGATACGGATGTCGAGCTGCACCTACGACAACAGAGATTTTCAAAGCTATCCGGCAAGGTGTCTGGACTGCACGTCGCAACGCAACAGTACCTATATACGCCCACCCTGGTTTTAATTTTTCGCAGAGGCCAAATCTTCTCTTCGGGTTTTCAACTTGCTGAGAATGTAATTTCCAACTGCCTTTCCTTCCACCAAACCTTGCTCAAAGGCCGGGCGGTAATGAATACCTCCATACATACGACTGATGGCAGCTTCGGTGCAGGCCTCGTCAAAAGACTTAAAGGAGCGCGATGTAAGTCCAAATTCAATTTCGGTTGAATCTGTAAAGGAA
>DASQTN010000131.1:0-3405 GCA_035641895.1 Chryseolinea sp.
CGATAAAAATACCTGTCGTGGGTGCGAGCGTACCACTGAAGAGTAAGTGAATACCTCCATCGTCAGTGCTCCATTTTGGCTGATGGGGCGACGTGGTTCTCTTCACCTTATTTTCCAACAATACTTTCTTATTTTTTACAAATGGGAGCTCATGTGCATAGCCTGCTTCAGCAAGAAAAAAGGTATTTATAAACGGAACTGTTACCCATTCTTTGATTCTTACGTACAACGCTATAAAAACCCGGAGGATGGCAGGAAAGGAATTCGTGCATAAAATATTCCTGAAATAGTTTTCCCGGATGTCGTAGACAACAACACAACGCAGGAAAAGTTTGGCAATCAAAACCATCCATAATAATTCGTGCGTACATATGATGACCAGCGCTGGTTTGAGATGAAGGATCTTTTTTAGAACGCGTAGTGGCGCTAACATTCTGTTGATACCAAGCCTGGAATATGACGCTAAAGGATGAAAAATAATATTCGCATCGGTGCTGTTTGTATTTGCGTTGGTACCGATGATGTGAACTTCATAAAGAGGCGACAAGCTTTGTCCCATCTTTTCAAACATGCGAGGATCGTTGACGGGTTTCAGAACCGAGGCGAGGACTATTCTTCTTTTTTTTATTTCTTGCATGCTGAATTAAATCTAATATATGGAATTGAAACAACGCATTGAAAAAATTTGGGAAGATCGATCGCTCCTTCAAACATCCGAAAACCAGGACCTTATTCGCGCTGTCGTGGAAAAATTGGACAAAGGTGACCTGCGGGTTGCAGAACCCACAGGGTCAGGGTGGCAGGTTAACGAATGGATCAAAAAGGCGGTGATCTTATATTTTCCTATCCAGCAAATGGAAACGATCGAAGTTGGCCCTTTTGAATTTCATGACAAAATAAAATTAAAACGCAACTATAAAGCTCTGGGTGTTCGCGTTGTACCCCATGCTATCGCCCGTTATGGTTCATATGTAAGTAAAGGTGTAATTATGATGCCTTCTTACGTTAACATTGGCGCCTATGTAGATGAAGGAACCATGGTAGATACCTGGGCTACCGTTGGGAGTTGCGCACAGATTGGAAAAAATGTGCACTTGAGTGGGGGAGTAGGAGTGGGCGGTGTTCTCGAACCAGTTCAGGCGTCTCCTGTTATTATAGAAGATGGAGCGTTTATTGGTTCAAGGTGTATTCTGGTAGAAGGTGTCAGGGTTGGAAAAGAAGCGGTGCTAGGAGCCAATGTGGTATTGACGGCCAGCTCAAAAATCGTTGATGTTACCGGTTCAACGCCTGTTGAAATGAAAGGCTATGTTCCGGAGCGATCCGTCGTGATTCCCGGTTCATATTCAAAGAAGTTCCCAGCTGGCGACTTCCATGTACCATGTGCCCTGATAATTGGTAAACGGAAGGAAAGCACTGACAAGAAAACTTCCCTGAATGATGCGTTAAGGGAAAATAATGTTTCGGTTTAAACGATCGTCAGTATTGGCATATCGTTTGAATTTCTTACACCGTTTACAATGGAATAACACACATTGTGTAAATTTAAGTATTTAAGGATGATTAGGCTGATTTTTAGTTTTGTTCTGCTAGGCTTACTTACCGGATTTGTTACGTACCGTAACGACGTCTATCCCCAGGTAAAGAACGAGAGCTTTACCCGAGGAGAGGTGATCAACTTTAAGATGACTTACGGGATGTTTACGGTTGGTAAAGGAAGCGTTCGAATCCACAATACTTATTTCAGGCTAAACGACCGCGATTGTTTTAAGATCGATGTCCATGGCAGAACGGTGGGTATGGTGGATTGGGTTGCCGATGTAGATGATCAGTGGGGTGCTTATATCGATACAGCCGCGCTCTTACCGCACCAGTTCTATCGAAGAATTCGTGAAGGGCGTTACAAAAAAGATGAGTGGACCTATTTCGATCAGGTGAAGAAAAAGATTGAGGTCAAAACGATTGACAACAAAACGGGAAAATTCAAAGAATCGAAATTTTACGACGCACCAGCCCACGTTCGGGACATGATCGCCGGATTTTTATACCTGCGCAACATGGATATTTCTAAGCTAAAAATTCGCGATACCGTGGTGGTTACCGGTTTCTTCGAAGACGAATTTTACAAAATGAAAATTGTGTATCACGGCAAACAGACAATCAGGGTAAAAGCGGGTAAAATCAGGACTATCGTGTTTAAACCGGTTATGCCGCAGAACAAAGTTTTCGATGGAGAGAATTCCGTTACCGCCTATTTTTCCGACGATAAAAATCGTATCCCTGTAAAAATAAATGCTGAGATGTTTATCGGAAGCGCCGGTGTTGAACTCACTGGTTATCAGGGTCTGCGAAATCCATTGAATGTGGTTAATTGAGTGTAAAGCGGAAAGCTTAAAGCTTAAAGCTAAGGCGTAGAGGGAGGAAGATTTATTATTGCTCGGACGTACAGTCCGGTGGAGCGAAAACCCAAAAACTCAAAGCTGTCTATTCGAATAATTGTCTCAACTATCCGATTGATTCTAAACTCTAATTTTCTTGATGCCCAAGCTTTATGCCTTCTGCTTTAAGCTTAAAGCTAAGGTGTAGAGGGAGGAAGACGTATTATTGCTCGGACGTTTCTTGTCGGAAGGGAAGCTCAAAAACTCAACAATATTTATTCGAATAATATGTCACCACTATCCGATTGACGATAAACCTTGTTTTTTTTTGATGCCCAAGCCTTAAGCTTTAAGCTTTCTGCTTTAAGCTTTTCGCTACGCAACCAACTCCCTGAACTTTTCCGGAGTTACAGGCTTAAGAATATAATCACGTACGTCTGAATTATTTTGAGCTCTAATGATATCTCTGGAATCAATAGAAGAGCTGATCATAAAAATTAGGATTTCCTTTTTTAGATTGCTTTTGATCGTAGCGTAATCCGCAAGGAACATCCATCCATCAACATAAGGCATGTTTATATCAAGGAAAATATAATCCGGCAGGTTTTCAGGTTTGGTGATATTGTCCCTTAAATAATGAAGAGCTTCCTCACCATTTCCAAATTGCAGGATCTTATGCGAGAGATCCAACGACTCGATCATTTTTGCGGACATCAGTTGAAAAATTTTGTCGTCATCCACGAGGGCGATGATGGGTGACCTAGTCTCCATTTGTATGATGCTTGTTGAAGTTGATGAAAAAAGTGGTGCCGACATTCTCTTTACTTGTAATAGATATTTCGCCACCCATAGCCTCAATTTGATTCTTAATCATGAATAATCCAATACCCCTACTTTCCGGGTGCTTATGGAAAGTCTTTTGAAGCTTGAAGATTTGGTGTCCATAACGCTCTAAGTTTATACCTAATCCATTGTCTTTTACTTCAAGTATAATGTCCTTTTTGTCGTAGTATGTTCTAAGCTCGATGAC
>DASQTN010000132.1:0-5436 GCA_035641895.1 Chryseolinea sp.
GAATATTGGTATAACCAATCATTTGCAGCCCGCATCGGCTATTTTAACGAGGCAAGCAACAAAGGCAATCGCAAATATTTGACTCTTGGGCTAGGCTTTACTAAAAACAGATTTGGAATTGACGTTGCGTATCTCGTTCCGACGGCTAAACGGGAACATCCCTTAGCCGAAACGTTGCGTTTCACACTGCATTTCAGAATCAGTGAAACCACCGCCGCTGAAGAAGAGTCTGTTACCGACAACCCTTGATGATCGACAGAACAACTGCACCTCCGTTTAATCGGACTACCTCATTTGACTTAATACAGCCGCAAAAGAAAATTTTTAAGGGCGGCGCGGAAGCCTATTTTGTTCTGGGTGGCACGCAAGAAGTGAGCAAAATTGAAATTGTGTTTCCCGCGGGAAGATGGGTGGAAAAAGTTTGGGGTGTTGCTTATTTCACTTCGAATCTTTTATCAAAAGGTACAAAGAAGAAGGCAAGCTTCGAGATCGCTCACTTGCTGGACCTTTATGGCGCTCACCTGGAAATCAATCCGGGACTGGATAACGTATCCGTATCCCTCTATATTCTTAACAAAAATTTTGAACCTGCAATTCAGCTTTTCCGGGAGCTTCTCGCCGAATCGGTTTTACCGCAGGATGAGTTGGATTTGTTAAAATCAATTTACTTGCAAAACTTAAAAGTAAATTACGAGAAGACAAGTTTTCACGCTTCCCGGCTGGTGCGAAAGAAAATTTTTGAAGACACTCATCCCTACGGAAAGGAGCTTGATGAATCAGATGTTCATCTCATTCATCGCGATAGTCTGTTACAACATTATTCAGAGTTTTTTAGAAATGGAACGATCTTCGTTTCTGGCAGAGTATCTGAAAAAAATGAAAGTAGAATTGCCGACGTCTTCTCGTCACTCGGATACAATAGTATCACACGCAACGATTTTTCAAACAGCGATCGCCAATATTCCCGTGAGGTGATGGCCAAAGACGGTAGCGTGCAGGCTTCCGTCCGGCTGGCAAAAAAATCAGTTTCCAAAACCCATTTGGACTATACTGACGCTCTATTTTTAAATCATATTCTGGGTGGTTATTTTGGATCACGCTTGATGAAAAATATCCGTGAAGACAAAGGCCTGTCATATGGCATTTCTTCATCACTGCAGACGCTCAAAAATGACAGTTATCTGGTAGTTGGAGCAGATGTAAATCGCGAAAATTTAGATCTTACCTTCGACGAAATTAACAAAGAAATTAAGCGGCTAAGAACTGAAAAAATTGATGAAGAAGAGTTGGATGTCGCCAGGAATCACTTTATCGGCGGTCTTCAATTGGAGATCACCACCTCGTTTGCCCATGCTGACAAAATAAGAAGTATTGTGCTCTATAATCTTCCGCAAAACCATTATCAAAAAATGATTGACAGGGTTGACGCTATCACTTCAGACGATTTGATCAGGGTCGCCAATCAATATTTTGCCGAAGACAGTTTTATTCAAATAGCGGTCGGCTAAAATGATTGCTCATTTCGTACAATAAGGTCATGATGACTTTCTATAATTTCCCGCGTCGGATCTTCACTAATACATAGCTTACAACCATTTTCGAAATTACAGGCGTTTTGTCATCTTAGTATACCGTATCAGGGATATTATGAATAGATCAACGACTTATGGCCTTACACACTTGGCAATCGCTGTTCGGGATGTTCGCCGTACAAAACAATTTTATCATAGTGTTTTCGGAATGGAAACCATGTACGATGAGGTGGGCTTTATTCAAATGACTACGCCGGGGTGTCACGATGTTATTGTTTTTGAAGAAAGTGATAACCAAGCGAGGGGAAATACTGGCGGCATCGCTCATTTTGGCTTCAGATTAAGGGAACCAGATGACATTGATGAAATTGTGACCAGGATAATCGCCGCAGGTGGTCAGATTGTTGATAAAGGTGAATTTGTCAAGGGCTCTCCCTATGTTTTTTTCAAAGATCCAGATGGATATGATGTAGAAGTCTGGTATGAACTTTTGAATGAGTCGTAAAGCATACGGGCTTTCTAAGCGGGCCTTTTTCTAAAAAACGCCTTACGAAATGTAGTAAACCGTTGTGACGTGGAGTGCGACAACGGAAAAAAATGCTGGTTCCGTTCAACACTATATCTTTTGCCATTTTGCAGCCAAACTTCTAATTTTATTTTTTTGACCTTGGGGAATACACCAAAGCCATTGCGATTGTCATGAAGAAGCTCCTACTAGTTTTTTTGTCTTTACTAATTACTTCTTCAGCTCTTGCTCAGCGCATAAGTATCCAATACGACCAGTCTTTACCACAAGCAAACTACGCGGCTGAGCTGTTAAAGTTTTCTGTACTTAAGCGGGGCTATATTTTGAATGATGGACATCCTGATTATCGTATAGTGCTCCAGTTAGATTCCTCAGGGCTAGGCAAAGAGGCTTACACTCTTTTACCTGAAGCAAAAAAAATTACCATTGAGGGAGGAGATGCTACAGGTCTTATTTATGGAGCAATGTCATTAGTGGAGGATTTTAGAAACGGTGTTTCTCTTCAAAATATTAGGAAGAGAAGCGAAGCGCCAAGGTTGGCGTTTCGTGGGATTAAGTACGATCTGCCCTGGGATACGTACCGCCATAGTTATTCTCTCGACCAACATCAGCAAACCTGTAGTGATGTCAACTATTGGCGGGCGTTTCTAGACATGATGGTAGAGAACCGATTCAATACCCTAACTCTTTGGAACCTTCATCCTTACACGTTCATGATCAAGCCTAAAAATTTCCCGGAGGCGAGTCCATGGAACGAACAGGAAATGAAAGTGTGGAAAAATTTATTTGGAAGTATTTTTCGAATGGCCAAAGAGCGTGGTATTGATACATACATAATTCCATTCAACATTTTTGTGACACGGGAATTTTCAAAGGCGCACAATGTCGCGATGGATAATTTGGATCACCATTTTTTTGTTAAGGGAGACACATCTGAAATTGTGAAGCGTTATACGCGTGAATGTGTAACGCAATTGCTTCAGGAATATCCGGATCTTACGGGCATGGGACTTACCTTAGGCGAGGGTATGGGTGGTATGACTCCACAGCAACGGGAGGACTGGATGAAAACCACAATAATTGAAGGCATGCGACTTGCCAATCGAAAATCTAAACTTATTCACCGCATTCCGTTTTCCAGCACGACCGGGTCTTTGGGGCCCACCAGCATAGAAACCGAAAAACTGACGCGACAGGGAATCGAGCAGGAAGCAGCGATGGAATTTATTGAACCCCCTGTGTGGGCAGATTTGAAGTTCAACTGGTCACATGCACATTCTACCACAAAGTTAGTGAAGGTGCATGGCGGAAAATTATTTGGCGCTTATTTCGATCCGGTGCCCACCGACTACAAGGTGATTTGGACAGCCAGGAATGAAGACTTCTTTTGTTTGAGATGGGGCGTTCCGGAATTCGTCCGGCAACATGTTAATAGCAATGGTCATGATTATGTAGGGGGCTATTTGATTGGATCTGAGACCTACATTCCTGCAAAAGATTATTTTACAAAGCCAGGGATAAAGGTCAACTGGAAATATGCTTTCGAAAGGCAGTGGTTATTTTATAAAACCTGGGGAAGACTTTTATATAACCCTTCAACACCTGATGATTTGTTCAAAAATGAATTTATACGCCGGTACGGAAAAGATACTGCGGTTCTGTTAGAGGCATCAAATCTCGCTGGGAAAACACCATTGAGGCTAGCAGCTTCCTTTGACTTTACCTGGGACTTTTCCCTTTACAGCGAAGGATTTATGGCTTTAAATAGAACTGTAAAACGGGTAGAATATATTTCTGTTGACTGGCAAATCCGGCAACCTCCTCTTGATCCGGATTATGTCTCTGTATTGGATTTCGTAAAAAGTACTTCGGATGGAATCACCCTCGACAAAAATAAGATTACGCCTCCGGTCTTGGCGGGTATGCTGGAGTCGGATTGTAACAAAGCCTTGAACCTGGTAAAAAATGTTAAGTCAGGAGAAAATCCTTCTTTGCACCAAGAGCTTGCTGACATCCGGGTGTGGGCAAATCTTGGATTATACTTTTCGGAAAAGTTAAAGGGTGCCGTTGCGTTACAAACGTATCGTGCAAAAGGGCAGGAAGAAGATAAACAGGAAGCCATTAAACGGCTTGAGAATGCATTGGGCTATTGGGACGAAGTGGTGAATATCACGCGACCACTTTATAATGACATGCCGCTTGTGCACTACAGTGAGCAAGATGGCAAACATTGGAAAGAAAATGATCATCTCCGGTTCCATTGGGCGTTGCTACGGAGCGAAGTTGCAAAAGATATTGAAATAGCGAGAAACGCGACTATTGAGCACGCTAAATGACTCAAAAATTTTTAATAAACTAATCTGAAGAGTAACTTCGAAAATCCAAAAAATTAATAATGACCTACCCAAGATCTTTGCGTGCTCAAGTCACAATGTTGCTTTTAGTAGTAGCGTTGGCATCTTGTAAAAAAACTGCAGAAAAAGAAACCCCGCTGATAGTGACGGAGGATCCCGCGACTGCGGTAACAAAAGCAGATGAAATTCGCAAGAATACGCCTGCTCAGCTTGCCGAGGGCCTTACACTTACACTATGGGCATCCGATTCGCTGGCGCCAGACCCCGTGGCCATGTCCATTGACGACGCAGGTAACGTATACCTTACACGCACCAATCGGCAAAAAAACTCGGAATTTGATATTCGTGGATATCGTCATTGGATGACCCCCTCCATTAGTTGGGAGTCTGTGGAGGATAGGCGAGCCTTTCTGCGCAGCAATTTTCATATGGAGAAAAGTGCCGAAAATCAGTGGCTACAGGATTTGAATAAAGATGGTGTTCACGACTGGCGCGATTTGGCCGTTGAGAAAGACGAAATTTGGAAACTGGAAGATAGATCAGGTGATGGAATGGCAGACATTTCTACACGGATATTGAACGATTTTAACGAAGAGGTAACGGATGTTGCTGAAGGGATTTTAGTTCGGGAAAAGGATATTTTCCTTACCATCGCTCCGGACCTCTGGCGTTTGAAGGATAACGACGGAGATGGTATTATTGATGAAAAAACTTCCGTAAGCACAGGCTACGGTGTTCATATTGGATTCTCCGGACACGGATTGGCTGGTGTAACGGAGGGCCCAGACGGAAAAATTTACTGGAAAATTGGCGATATCGGTGCCAATGTTAAATCACCCGATGGCAAAGTACATAAGCATCCCAATGAAGGGATTGTTGTACGCGCTAATCCCGATGGTAGTGACTTCGAAGTTTTTGCCGCAGGCTTGCGCAACACTCATGAGTTTGTGTTTGATGAGTATGGAAACATTATCAGCTCTGACAATGACGGTGATCATCCTGGCGAAAGTGAGCGCCTGGTGTA
>DASQTN010000133.1:0-6217 GCA_035641895.1 Chryseolinea sp.
TTGTTAACAAGGATCACATAAAAAAAAGGACACGTTAAGTGTCCCAGTTTCGAAGCCATTTCAATGAACTTGTTTCAATACATTTTAAAATTCACACCGAAGGATACATACTGGCCAGTCTTGAAATAGGAAATCGGTTCATCCACGTGATTGATTTCTTCATCGCGATTCGAGTCTTGCGTTAATTTATACGGCGCATTCAAAATATCCTGTACACCGAATTTAATTTCCCAATGCCTTCCAAACGCTTTTGACATTGTGAAATCGAGTTGATTCCTCGGCATTTCATATTGTGTGGCATTTTGGTCCAGATCTCCTACAGCAAAGATCCGCTTGCCAAAAACATTGTAGGACACGTTGAATTGCCATCCCCTGTCATAATCGCTATAGTTTAAGCCAGCGTTGATAATATAAGGAGACTGCCCTTGCATGGCTCGCTCTTTTTCCTGGTTGGAAACATCACCCAAATCTACCGTGCTGGAAATCAAGGCGGCATTTAGAACGACTGAAAGCTTATTCAGAAAATTATTTGACGTCATTTCCTGAAATGATTTTCTCGCTTCAAATTCTACACCGTAATTTCTAGCTGATACTGCGTTCCGGTACGTGTAAATTATATTAGAACCTCCGATGATTTCCGATTCAATTGGATCAATAAAGTATTTATAAAACAAGGCAACTGAAATACTTTCATTCTTTGATGGATAGTTCTCCCACCGAAGGTCAACGTTATGGATATTGGCCGTAATCAAATCGGGATTGCCGTAAAGGTTCGAGTTCCTGTCAAAGTCATAAAAATTAAAAGGAGCGAGTTCGCGGAAGACTGGTCTGTTCACTGTTTTACTATAGGCAACTCGAATCAATGATTTCTGCGAATAGTTGAACGCAAAATTTACAAAAGGAAGAACGCTCGTCACGGGGTTATCAACATTTACTGCAGTCCCATCTGAGTTAAATGAATTTAACTGTTGTCTGTTGTCTTCAACCCGAAGACCACCTGCCACCCTGAATTTGTTTGCAAAAGGAATTGTTGCACTTACATATCCGGCCTTTAGCAAATTCTCCCCGACATAATTGTCAGAAAAGTTTGTTCCCTCTTCGAGGATGAAATATGGAGGCTGACCATTTGCTGAAGAGAATCCAATATTAGGCTCAGCAAAGATAGTACTCATTGACTGTAGCAACACCTCAGGAGGGCGGTTGCCAAGCGTCGACCATTTGTACGAAAACCAACGAGCATCAAAGTCACGATCGGTTTGCGCTACATAGGCGCCCAATGAAAGTTTAGCTTGTTTCTCAGCTTCTGACTTAGGATTCAGCTTATAGTCAAAGTTAATGGCACCGGTATAAACCTTTTCAGACAGATCAGAATAAAAACGCCCTGCGTCAAAAGCGCTTGCATTAGGAGGAATAACGATGGAGTAAGGATCATTCGTTCCTGTGGGTCGCTGCGACCGAATCCTTCTGAAGTCGGGTTGATCCGCGTTGACATTAGAGTAGCCACCTATCCAAGTAAAATAAACATGGTTCCCAATATTGTGCTTTCCTTGCAGCTGTCCTGAATAGATACCGCGACTGAAATAATTTATTGCTCTATTGTCCACATCAAATGCTTGGACGTCCTCAACTCCTGATCTTGACGTTACCTGAGACGTACCTTGTTGATTGAAAAGATTTCTAAACTCGATTTTATGTGAAGGCGTTATCTCAAGAATGAAATTTGAGATGAAACCTGCTCTTGCATTATCGGCATATCGGCTGTCATCAAACAAATATCTTCGCCCGCTTTTCTGCGTCTGGGAATTAAAAGCTTCGTAATAATAATTCTGTTGATCTACGGTTTGGAAGGTTCGCGAGTAGTTTACAGAAGTGATGTTGCTAAGCTTAAGATTTCCCAGGTTAAACACATGGGAAAAATTAATTGTTGCCCTATAGTCGGGAGATGCCTGCGTTTTTTGAATTCCCCAACGATTTGGCAGGCTTTTACTGGCTGAAACAAGCTTTTGCATATCAGCGTCGCTGCCGGATTGTGACAGCTCCCTTAAATTTTGAGAAGGGAAAGAAGAAGGCAGCTGTCTGAACCCATCGTCGTAGCCTAGCCAATCCGTGGAACTTCCTTCGGCTTTATAAAAGTCTTTACCTGTTGTTCCTGCCCGAAACCCTGTTGTTATATTTACAGACAGCGAGTTTTCTTCGACCACGCTTTTGGTGTTTATGTCAACGATACCACCGGCAAACTCTCCAGGAAATTCCGCCGCACCTGATTTATATACCATCATTCGATCTATCATGCTGCTCGGTATCAAGTCGAATGCAAATGCCTTGGAGTCGACTTCAGTGCTGGGGGCGATCACGCCATTTAAAAGAACAGTATTATATCGCTCATTTAAACCACGAACATTTACAAAACGGTTGTTGAGAATAGTAACACCTGGTACACGTCTCATGATCTGCGCCGCATCTCTGTCTTGCGACATTGTGATTTGCTGTGAAGAAATACCAACTACAACCAGATCATTTTTTCTAATCTCCGTAATAACCGCATAATCTGTATTTGTCACTCGCGCGCCAGCAACCACAACCTCGCCGAGTTGCATGCTTTCCTCCATCATTTTATGATCTATTACTGTAGTCTGATCAGGATAAACGACGACTTTTTTTAGCGTATCGGTTTTGTACGACACAAATGATATAACGAGGTTGTGCTCGCCAACCTTAACCTGTGGGATTTCAAAATCACCGTTAACGTCTACTGCTGTGCCTTCGGTGGTTCCGGCTATGAGAACATTTGCGCCTATAACTGCGTCGCCCGTCAATGCATCTTTGACTGTTCCTTTTATCGTTCCTACCTGAGCAAGGGTCGTTCCCAATATCATCAGCATTATTGGAAAGAGAAGAAGTTTTCGCACCATAGACATTTAGAATTTGATGCAAAGGTCTTTCTTCAATATTACCTGATGCCTACGCCTTTGTTACCAAATTGTTAAGAGGCGACTAGCGACGTAGAAATTAATGAACAGAAATGAACATGAAGGTCACTTACCTGATGATTATCAGGAAGTTTTATAAAAAACGACTTAACAATTCTTACAAGATTCTTTAACGGAGGTAATCCCCCGTTAATAAAATTTTTGAACAGCGTAGCCTAAAACTCTATTTGTTGATCGGTACGCGGCTGAGTATTGCCTTGATGATTTCGGGCGTCCGTACGTTATCCGCTTCAGCCTCGTAGTTAAGAATGATACGATGGTTCATAACATCAAGAGCAATTTCTTTGATGTCTTCAGGCAAAACGTAATCGCGTCCTTCCATATACGCCATTGCCTTGGCCGCGAGATTTAGATTAATGCTGGCTCGTGGCGAAGCTCCAAATTGAATGTACTGAGCTTGCTCATTTAGTTTATAGTCTAACGGCTTTCGGGTAGCATAGACCAGTTCGATTATGTAACGTTCCAACGAGTCGGAAATCGTCACTTTATTCACCTGGTCGCGAATGGCAAAAATATCTTCTTTGCTCAGGATTGTGTTAACAGTATAGTCGAACTTCATATTGGAAATTCTTCTCATAATTTCCATCTCCTGATTTTTCGTCGGATAGTCGACAAAAACTTTCATCATAAAACGGTCGACTTGGGCCTCCGGAAGTGGATATGTTCCCTCCTGATCCACGGGATTCTGGGTGGCCATAACGAGAAATGGCCTGTCCAACTTGAATGTTGTTTCCCCAATCGTTACTTGCTTTTCCTGCATTGCCTCTAAGAGCGCCGACTGTACTTTAGCTGGGGAGCGATTTATTTCATCCGCCAAAATGATATTGGCGAAGATGGGACCTTTCTTTACTTCAAATTTCCCTTCCCGCTGATTGTAAATCATGGTTCCGACTAAGTCGGCGGGCAGCAGATCAGGCGTAAATTGTATGCGTTGAAATTCGAGATGCAAAACCTGGGCAAGCGTACTTACCGTAAGTGTTTTCGCAAGTCCGGGGACTCCTTCAAGCAGGACGTGCCCATTGGTGAATAAGCCAATCATCAAGCGGTTTACCATGTATTGCTGGCCAACAACCACCTTAGCAACCTCGTTGTAAACTTGTTTTACCTTTTCCTTATGCTCCTCGTGCTTTTCAACAGCTATCGCTTCCATTAATTTATTCGGGTTTAAACCGATAAAATAACGTAATTATTACCAATTCCGGTGGAAATTTTGCTGGAAAAACAATAGCTAATACAAAAGTTATGGCCCAAACATTTGTGATCGGTGATATTCATGGTGCCTACAACGCGTTAATGCAATGTTTAGAACGTGCTGAATTTAACTATGAATCCGATCATCTCCTTTGTTTGGGTGACGTCTGCGATGGGTGGCCTGACACCAAACGGTGTATTGATGAACTTCTAAAAATTAAGCTTCTCACCTACATTTTAGGCAATCATGACCTATGGACGCTTCGGTGGATGAAAACAAGAATCGAAGAAGAAATCTGGAGATCGCAGGGCGGTGCGGCGACGATTTCCTCTTATGCTGGAGGCGTACCGGACTCTCACATCATTTTTTTGGAGAAAGCACTTCCATATTTTCTGTTAGGCAACAGGTTATTTGTGCACGCTGGCATCGATCCGGAGCAGCCGCTGGAAAGCCAAGACCTATCTACCTTCGCCTGGGATAGAACATTAATACAAAAAGCATGGACCTTTTTGCAAAACAATGGAAATCACAAGCTCACAAAATTTGATGAAGTATATGTCGGTCACACCCCGATTCCCTCCCCTAAACCGCTGCGCGCTTGTGAAATTTGGATGATGGACACCGGCGCGGGTTGGTCAGGAGTACTGTCGATGATGAACATTGACACGAAAGAGATATTTACCAGTGATAAGGTTTCATCGCTTTATCCTGGAATTGAAGGCAGGATGAAGAATAAATGAATGTTCAATTAATGCATTAAGCGGTGGCCACCTTATCGAACACTACTACGGAGGCGCCGCGTGGATTTATCACATATCCATTGATTAGACTTTGCACCGTTGGTGTTTCGACACTTCGCTTGACCAAGATTTTTGCAGATTCAAAATCTGAAATCGAATTGTGCTTATCAAAAAATCCATAACCAACATAAGTGCCCTTTTCAACCAAAACCAGAGATTGTTCCTCGATATTCCTCCCTCTTCCAATGATGGCGACGGATTCGCCTTGCGATGTAAAAGATTGAATTGCTGTTTCAACACGTTGATTATAGCCGTTAACGGATTCAACACCCATACACGCACCATGACATTCTCCTGTTTGGTATTCAAAACACAACCCTTTGGCTAGCTGAAGTCCACTCAATTTGGGGCAAAGACCAAAAGCACGCACTTTTTCCCAAAGAAAATTCCAGGCGCTTCCTTTCGAGTTGAAGCGTTTTAACGGACGCGATCCTCTTGTTACGAGGTTGACCGAGAACCGGAGATATCCATTCCGATCCTCATAGTCATAGACTCCCCACTCTTCTGTTCTGAACTTTTGCGCCTGATTATACTTTGGCCACAAACGACGAATCTCCTGTGATTCCAGTATAAGTGCTATTAACTCATTGCCGGTCAGCTCATAGCTGATGTGATGAATTTCATTTCGGATCTTGGAGCGACTCCATTCGCGGGCATCTCCCGTAAAATGCCCCGCAATTCTCTTCTTAATGTTAATGGCCTTACCAACGTAAATGACGTGACCGTGCGCATTATGGAAATAGTAAACACCTGCCAAATAAGGAAGACGGTCGAATTCTTCCTTAGGCAGATTGGGAGGAAGAATGGTTTCTCCCGAGTTGCGTTTTAATGTTTTCAGAATGTAACTATCATGGTCGCGCCTCAGCAGCTGATCAAATATTTTTACCGTAGCTTCTGCGTCACCGCCTGCACGGTGGCGATTAATAATTTGAATTCCCAGGCTCTCGGAAAGACTTCCCAGGCTATAAGACCGGAGCCCTGGAATAATTTTACGACTTAAACGAACCGTACAAAGCTTTTTCGATTGCCAATTTATGCCTGCATCCTCAAGTTCCTTTTTCAAAAAAGAGTAATCAAAATGCGCGTTGTGAGCGACAAAAATTTTCCCATCCAATCGCTTAAAAATATCGTCGGCCACTTCTTTGAAGCAAGGCGCTTCTATAACCATTTCAGTGGTTATGCCCGTGAGCCCTGTGATATAGTAAGGAATATTTCGCTCTGGATTGATCAGCGTA
>DASQTN010000134.1:0-3156 GCA_035641895.1 Chryseolinea sp.
AACGCCCGAAAGGGAATGCGACACACTATTCCCACTTCATTTTCCTTTAAGGCGCTAAGATTTTTTACACTATCTCCTTCATTTAGTTATGAAGAAAAATGGTACGGCGAAAAATTGAATTGGGGATTTAACAGCGATTCAACCTTGCTTGTAAAGGCGGATACTTCTAAGGGGTTTTCACGCGTTTCGAATTATTCTCTTAGCGCTTCCATGACCACACGCATATACGGTATCTATAACTTCAAAAATCCTAATAGTAAGGTAAAGGCTATCCGGCACGTTATTAATCCAACGGTATCCTATAGCTATACGCCGGATTTCTCACAGAATCCAAATTATTTCCAGCAATTCACAGATAAGAATGGAAGAGTGATTTATCAGGATCGCTATCAAAGCTTTGTGTACGGAGGATCAGGCTTAGGAAATAGTAGTGCTATCGGTTTTGGTATTGGTAATAACCTGGAGGCCAAAGTACAGGGTGCGCAAGATTCGGTTGCGCGAAAAGTGATGCTACTCAATAACCTTTCAATTAATTCTTCTTATAATTTTCTGGCAGATTCGTTTAACCTGGCTCCCATTAGTTTATCAGCTAACACGAATATCCTGGACAACCTGTTAAATATTAACCTATCAGCTTCTCTGGATCCCTACTGGTACAGAACTGAATCAAATGAGGCTGGACTACCCGTCGAGGAACGGGTAAGCCAATATGCGTGGAAGCACGGAAGTATCGGTCGTATAACCAACGCCACGCTTGCCATGAGTACTAACCTTAATCCGAAGGCGCGAAATAAAAATACCACCAGCCGGGAAAAAATTGGCAAATCTGATTTACCGGAACAGGAGAAAGAGTTCCTGCTGGCGCACCCCGATGTATATGTGGACTTTGATATTCCGTGGAGCATGAATATCGGTTACAATCTACAATATTCCCGGCCGATCAACTCGTCCCCTGTTGTGACACAAACGGTGAACGTTTCAGGTGATGTTTCACTCTCCGAAAAATGGAAAGTCACCTACAGCTCCGGGTATCACTTCGAGTCGGGAGAATTTACGCAAACCAATATTGGTATAACACGCGACTTGCATTGTTGGACCATGGCTGTTAATTGGACACCGTTTGGAAGATTCCAGCAATTTTATTTTACTATAAATGTAAAGTCTTCGCTATTGCAAGATTTGAAGTTGGAACGCAGGAAGCCCTTCTTCGATAACTTATAAGTTATCCGTTATCACCTTTGTGAACCTTAGTGTCGTAGAGTCTTTGTGGCAAATATGGTTCACGTCTTGCCACGAAGTCACAAAGACACGAAGTTTGACAAAGCGGAAATGTATCTACTTCAGCCAACCTTCAACTTCCTCAATCGTAGGATTTTTTACGGTTTCAAGTTTCATTTTTTTGCGCAATCCGCATACGTCATTGAAGAGCTTCGATGCTTTCATTTCCTTCAACTGAGCCTTAGAGGTGATACCTAATTTTTGAAGTACTGGCACAAGCTCAGTTCGAACACCTAGGCTTTCAAAGTCTTTTTCAGTCATACTTGCCGGAGGATTTTCAGGCTTCATCTGTGGAAAGAAAAGTACATCCTGGATAGAGGGTGAGTTTGTCATAATCATAGCTAACCGATCAATACCTATACCCAGCCCTGCCGTTGGGGGCATTCCAAATTCCAGGGCACGCAAAAAATCTTCGTCTAAGGTCATTGCTTCTTCGTCGCCACGTTTTCCCAGTTCCAGTTGTTCCTCGAAACGAAGCCGCTGATCGATGGGATCGTTCAATTCGCTAAATGCGTTGGCAATTTCTTTGCTGTTACAAATTGCCTCGAAACGTTCTACCAAGCCAGGTTTTGTCCGATGCTTTTTCGCCAGCGGAGACATCTCGATGGGATAGTCAGTAATAAAGGTCGGCTGGATGAGAAGTGGCTCGCATTTTTCGCCAAAGATCTGATCGATAAGTTTTCCTTTTCCCATCGTGTCATCTTTTGGAACATGAAGTTGTTCACAGGTTTTTCTTAACTCCTCTTCATTCATGTTCGAAATATCGATCCCTGTAAAATGCTGAATAGCTTCAAACATAGTATAACGTTTCCACGGACGCTTGAAGTCAATGATTTTATCGCCGACTTTTACTTGTGTTTTCCCGTGGAGATCTATTGCGGCTTTCTCGATCATTTCCTCCACAAGCTCCATCATCCAATAATAATCTTTGTATGCAACATAGAGCTCGATCTGTGTGAATTCCGGATTATGAAAACGAGACATGCCTTCATTCCGGAAGTCTTTCGAAAATTCGTATACGCCATTAAACCCACCGACTATCAATCGCTTCAGGTAAAGCTCGTTGGCTATACGCAGATACAATGTCATATCAAGTGTATTGTGATGGGTCTTAAACGGCCGGGCTGCAGCGCCACCATACAAAGGTTGTAAGATGGGCGTTTCCACCTCCAGGTATGCTTTTGCATTGAGATATTGACGCATGGAGTTGACAAGCTGCGTACGTTTTATAAATGCATCACGGACGTGCGGATTCACGACCAGGTCTACATAACGCATGCGATACCGTTGTTCGGGATCTGTAAAAGCATCGTGGCGGGTTACATTTCCCTGATCATCGACTGTTTCTTTGACAACCGGAAGAGGACGCAATGACTTCGACAGCACGGTAAGGCTGGTAGCATGAATAGAAATTTCGCCGGTTTGCGTCGTAAATCCATATCCCTTTATCCCGACAATATCACCGATATCCAATAATTTTTTAAATACAGTATTGTAGAGAGTTTTGTCCTCGCCCGGGCACAGGTCATCGCGGCGGATATAAATTTGAATACGGCCCGTTTCGTCTTGCAATTCTGCAAATGACGCATTGCCCATGATTCTGCGGCTCATGATCCGTCCGGCGATGGATATCTGGCGATAGTCGCTCTTCTGCCGTTCGTAGTTTGTCAGAATTTCCTGTGCCGAAGCATTGACTTCAAATAACTCGGCCGGGTACGGATTGATGCCCAGCTTAGCAAATTCCTCCAGGCTTTTTCGGCGGATGATCTCCTGTTCGCTCAATTGCATATTCCAAATTTTGGGCAAAAATACGCGAATTAGGGAGAGGGAAAAACCGAAAGGAAATAATGATGCAATTCGGTTAAGCTTTAGTCGCTT
>DASQTN010000135.1:0-3327 GCA_035641895.1 Chryseolinea sp.
TTGAATGGTTTGAGAAATAGTTTGGTTTTTAACGACTTAGAAACGTATAGAACAGCAGCAGAAAAATTGTCAGAACTGCTGATTCCAAAAAATATTCCGCGTTATGTAACTGATCTTATTATACTTCCAACGGGTCGGCTAAGCGTCATTCCATTTGAAGTCCTTTTTTTGAGTAACCTGAAAAAGGAGATGACATTTGCTGAATTCCCTTACTTGTTGAGAAAATATGACGTTCGGTATGAATTTTCGGCCGCGCTTATTCTTCAGAAATCGAAGAACGAAGCAAGGAAAGAATCGTCGATTTTTCTCTGTGCGCCCGTTACATTTGAAAAAGATCGTTTAGTCGAACTACCGGCCACGGAGTCTGAGGTGAACGAAATTTCACAGCTCTTTTCCTCGCGAAACCACAAGAGCACGGTGCTCATTCGACAGGAAGCGGATGAAAAAAAGGTAAAGGACGGAAGTTTGAAAGATTTTAGCTACCTGCATTTTGCCACACACGGCATTGTCGATGAAATCAATCCCGACCTATCCAGAATTTATCTTCGTACCTCATCGGCATCAGAGGATGGAAATTTATACTCCGGCGAAATTTATAATTTGGATCTTGATGCTAATCTTGTCACACTTTCAGCATGTCAGACCGGACTGGGCAAAATATCTAAAGGAGAGGGAGTCATTGGTTTGTCACGCGCATTGGTATATGCGGGATCGAAAAATGTTATCGTATCATTTTGGAGTGTAGCAGATCAATCAACAGCGAGCCTTATGAAACTTTTTTATCGCCAAGTTCTCAATACATCTGCGAACAATTTTAGCAATGCACTTCGTCAGGCAAAGATTCAGCTGATCATGGAAGATAGATATTCAAGCCCTTACTTTTGGGCGCCATTTATACTAATCGGATTCTAGCATCTTATCATGCAAGAAAAATCACATTCGCTTCGGAGTAGAGGTCACTAAGAATGAAAAATTCGGGAGTGTTTTTTAATGCGTTTCCAGCAATTGCAGGTGGAGAAGAGATCAAATTTTCCGCCGAGGCGGGAGTTGAAGCGTTTATTCTGCCCATACAGTAGAGTGTGTTCTTGATCACACCTACTGTAAGGAGCAGATAAACACATGTGAACGCTATGGCAATAAGCTTTTTCACTTGTGGAGAACTTTAAAGTAATACCATAAGTTTCAAATTTCCTAAAGAATCTTTTAAACTTTGGAAAGCCTGAAAAATTGTCTTTTTTGCAACCGTTTTAAAAAGGGTTGTGACAGAATTTCATTTTCGCATAAAAATTTATTATATTATAAATATCTGATTAACAGATAGATACATCTTATCCACATTTAATCCACAAATCTTTTTTGTAGAGAAAAAGAATGATAGACGACAATTATAAATTGCGAGGATTGCGCAATAAGTTAGTCAAGAAACTGCGTGAAAAAGGAATCCACGATGAGGCAGTTTTGATGGCAATTGGGAAAGTCCCACGCCACGTTTTTTTCGAAAATGCCCTAATCGATCATGCCTACCAGGATAAGGCATTTCCTATCGGGGAAGGCCAAACCATTTCCCAACCCTATACTGTAGCATTTCAATCTGAGAAGCTCGAAATCGTCCCAGGCGACAAAGTTCTTGAGATTGGAACCGGATCTGGGTACCAGGCCTGCATATTACTGGAGTTAGGGGCAAAAGTTTATACCATTGAATATAACCGCAACCTATTCGAAAGAACAAAGGCATTTTTGCCAGCCCTGGGATATAAGCCCTATTTTTTTTACGGGGACGGTTCAAAAGGTCTTCCGTTAAAGGCTCCTTATAATAAGATAATCGTCACCGCCGGCGCGCCGATTGTTCCGACCGCTTTAATCGATCAGTTAGCCGAAGGTGGAATACTCGTTATTCCCGTTGGTGGCCGGGATAAGCAATCCATGCTGCAGGTGAGAAAAGAAAAGGGAAAACTGCTCAAGAAAGAATTTCCAAATTTTGCGTTCGTACCGCTCCTGGGTGAACAAGGCTGGAAGGGCTAAATATTGAAAATTGAGTGTCGAGTGTTGAGTGTTTTTTGCTCACCTTAATATTCAACACTCAACACTCAATTTTCAGCATACAAGTGATATTCAAAGAGTAAACTATTAAAAGTTTAAACGAAAGTCGCGTTTAAGAAATCCTTGAAGACTTGATATTCGCTCGACAATGGAATACTTTTCTTCGGATGCTGTAAAAACCTTTGAAGCTCTTCGGGGATCGGAACGGATGTATTCAACGTCTCGTCTACCACTTCTTTGAATTTTGCAGGATGCGCCGTTTCAAGAAAGACTCCAATTTCATTTGCGCTCGGCTTGAGATATTCTTTTAGTCCCAAATAAGCAACAGCACCATGAGGGTCCATCACATACTTATTTCGGGCGAACACTTCTCTCATCGCCGCTTCTGTTTGTTCATCCGTGAAAGCGAACCCCACTATCTCGTTCGATAAATTTTCAAAATCGCCCTGAAATAGGTCAAGCATGCGAACGAAGTTGCTGGGGTTTCCCACGTCCATCGCGTTGCTGATGGTCTGTTGCGATGTACGCGGAGTGAATGACCTGGACGAAAGATACTGCGGAACAACATCATTGATATTCGTGGAGGCGACAAACTTGTCTATTGGAAGCCCCATTCTTTTAGCGAGTAACCCTCCCGTTATGTTTCCGAAGTTACCGCTGGGAACCGAAAATATTACAGGATTCGTTTTAGTCGGCAGCCGTGAATACGCATAGAAATAATAAAATGATTGCGGAATAAGCCGGGCAATGTTGATGGAATTGGCTGAAGTAAGAAAATATTTTTGCTTAAGATCCGGGTCCAGAAATGCCTGCTTCACCAGGTGTTGACAATCATCAAAAGTTCCGTTTATTTCCAGGGCCGTCACATTTTTCCCGAGCGTTGTAAACTGTTTTTCCTGAATCTCGCTGACCTTTCCAGAAGGATACAGCACAACGACTTTCGTGCCGGGCACACCCAAAAATCCATTCGCTACGGCGCTGCCCGTGTCACCCGACGTAGCCACCAAAATTATGATCTCTTGTTGCTGCTGCTTTGCAAAGTATCCCAGTAATTGGGACATGAATCGCGCGCCGAAATCCTTAAACGCCAACGTCGGTCCATGAAATAACTCCAGCGCATAGATGTTATGCTCCAGTTCGACAAGTGGAGCATCAAATTGAATGGTATGCTCTACGATCCTCTTTAATTCAGCTTTGGGTAAATCATCACCAAGAAGGTTAGTTGCAACATCAAGTGCAATTTCCTGAAATGATTTGCTGGCAATGTTGTCGAAGAAGGTACTTGGC
>DASQTN010000136.1:0-4449 GCA_035641895.1 Chryseolinea sp.
TGGCTTTTCTATGAAGACATGACATCCTTGCTCGAATGATTTTATGGCAAATTTTTCGTGTGTATCAGGATAGGTTGAGATACATACCGCATCAGGGCGGGTTGTATTTAGAGCTTCTTCAAAAGCGTTGAATAGAGGATAGCGATTACCCAGTTTGCCGTTCAACACCGTTTTACTTTTTCCAGGAGACACGAGGCCGCATATCTCTACGCCATCCATGTTATGATAAGCCAATGCATGCGAGGCACCCATATTTCCGCAACCGACTACCAGTACTCGCAAAGGTTTTGTTTGATCAGGCATAATAGAATGTTTTTTTATGAAGCGGCAACAAGGTGCAATCTTAAAGAAATTCGGAAATATTAAAATGCTGGACGGAAAATATCCATCAGAAAGATCTTTTAGCCATTATAACTGATTCTTTCGGGTTAAGTGCCGTCTGATCTCGCCACTTTCGGCGCGTCGGTATGGCCGATCATCGACCCAGTCATTCGGTTAACTAAGTAGCATACCCCGGCAATCGCCGCACCTCTCCACTTGAAATTTTCAAAAACCAATTTTATTTTAGGAGTATAGTTTAGAATAGTTCCGCTAAATAGTTCAATAATAGGTTGACCTTGTAAACATGCTATCGTAACATTACCTTTCAATGCATTTAATGGCCTCCAAAAGGAAATATCGCGCAATAATAAGTTGGCTTTTGCTAGGCCTCATGGTTTTGAACTCCGTGGGGTACTATTCCTTTCTGATAGCGATTAGGGACCTCACACTGGACAATTCTTCCGAACGACTTCACTCAAGTATGAATGAGCGGGGCGGAAATTTGATTTTAAAGATGCCCCTTTCTCTTCCCTATAACCCCGGTGCTGACGAATATCAAACCGCTAGTGGAAATTTTACTTTTGAAGGACAAATTTATCAACGCGTTATGCAGAAGATATACCGCGATACGCTGTATATCGTATGTGTTCACGATCAAAAAAGCACAGAGGTCAATAACAAAATCGTTGAATACACAAAGTCCTTCACCGGAGATGAAAGCGAGCCCGTTGCCGGTGTTATATTAATAGGTTCTTTTTCCAAATATTTTGTTACAACGCTTCACGCGATCCAATCACGTGATGGCGGATGGTTCAGAACGCTTGAACATAAAGAGGATGTGGAAGATCATCATCTACACCTTCCTTTTTTTATTTTTCACCCGCCGCGTTTGAATTCCTGATCTCATTATCATTCCTACTACACAGTCGCTCATATACAATAGTAAATATGAGTGATGAGTTTGATCCCTTATCAGGATCCTATTGACCTATTTATTATTCAAAATCTGCTATGAAAAAAATATTATTAAGCATAATTGCTGTTGTATTTCTGTTCGCTTGTTCCCCGGAATCGGATTACCGGGAACGATCTGCCAAGCCGGATCGATTACATCGTTCTGTGAAACAGTTAACCGACATCATTGTCCACGATATTTTCTCTCCGCCGGTGGCAAGTCGGATCTACGCCTATATAAGTGTTGCCGCTTATGAGGCAGCGCGGCATCAGGATTCAACGTTGATGAGTTTGGCCGGACGATTGAACGGCCTCGAGCCGTTACCGAAACCGCAGGCTGACGGCGAATATTGTTATCCGCTCGCGGCAGTACAGGCCACTTTGCATGTGGGCCGAGCGCTGGTATTTTCAGAAGACAAGTTGGATGAATTTTACAAAAAAATTATGGAAGAGTACCGCGATTCGGGTATCCCGGATGAGGTATACGAACGCTCTGTGGACTACGGAACCAAGGTTGGTGAACATATCATCGCTTGGTCTTCAAAAGATAACTACAAACAAAGCCGGTCATTTCCAAAATATTCTATTGACGATAATCCCTCGACGTGGAAACCTACGCCTCCTGCGTATATGGATGCAGTGGAACCTCACTGGAACAAAATTAGGACCTTTGCTATTGACTCGGCTTCTCAGTTCAGACCTGCGCCGCCTCCATCGTTTTCAAAAGAGCCCGGCAGTGAATTCTACAAGTACGCCCACGAGGTTTATCAAACTGGAAAAAATCTTACGGATGAGCAACGCGCCATTGCAAGCTTTTGGGACTGTAACCCTTTTGTGATGAATGTGAAAGGCCACGTGATGTTTGCGACAAAGAAAATATCGCCAGGTGGACATTGGATGAATATCGCACATGTCGCTTGTGTGAAGTCAAACGCAGACGTGGCTCGCTCAGCCGAGGCATATGCAAAGGTCGCCATCTCCATAGCTGATGCTTTCATTGCATGCTGGGATGAGAAGTATCGCAGCTTGTTGATCCGTCCTGAATCGTACATTAATCAATATATGGACGAAGATTGGGTTCCACTCCTGCAAACCCCTCCATTCCCAGAATACTTAAGTGGACACAGTGCGATTTCAGGTGCAGCAGCCATGGCGTTGACGGGAGTGTTTGGCGATAATTTCTCGTTTACAGATTCAACCGAAGTTGAATTCGGACTTCCCGCAAGAAGCTTTGCATCGTTTAACGACGCAGCAGAAGAGGCTGCGGTGAGTCGGCTTTACGGAGGCATCCACTATCGGCCAGCAAATGAAATCGGCTTGACAATGGGCCACGATGTGGGGGCATTCATCAACGCGAAGTTAAAGACAGGCAGAGAGGCAATCACATCAATCCGATTACCTGATGAACATACTAGCGATCCCACAAGCGAATGAATCGCTCGCATATTATTCTGCGATGTGACCATAGGGTGTAAGCCGTGTGTCTTTGGTCCGTCGTCAGCTACGAATCTTTACAACCGGACCTCGGTTTGATTTAGGGTTAATATTCGCTTCGAGCTTGTCGAGAGGGCCTTTTATGTTTGAAAAAGATCCGAAGAATGCCGTTCATCCATATGAACCAACTGATAAGGCATTCTTGTTTCTATTAACGATTATAATTTCCGAAGTTGCTCTTTGGACCTTAAGGACTAAAATGAAAATACTATCACTACTTGCCACGGTTGGCCTCCTGTTTACTTCTCTGTCGTCAGCCGCACAGCAGGACAATGGGCGCCCACTGTTCTTGCAATACACCAGTCATCCCTGGGTCGATTCAATTTTCAATTCGCTAAGCATAGACGAAAGGATCGCGCAGATCATCGCAGTGGCGGCTTATTCCAACCGGGACGAAGGACACAAACAAGAAGTATTGAAGCTGATTCACGAACAAAAAATTGGTGGATTGATTTTTTTTCAAGGTGGACCAGTACGTCAGGCTAAACTCATGAACATATATCAGTCAGCATCAAAAGTACCGCTTCTAATGGCTATGGATGCGGAGTGGGGACTAGGGATGCGCCTCGACAGCACGATCAGCTTTCCTTATCAGATGACGTTGGGCGCGATACAAAACGATAGCCTTCTTTATAAAATGGGAGTGGAGGTAGCGAGACAAATGAGACGTGCTGGTTTGCACTTTAACTTTGCCCCTGTTGCAGATATAAATAACAACCCTGAAAATCCCGTTATAAATTTCCGATCGTTCGGAGAAGACAAATACAACGTTACCCGTAAAGCAATTGCATACATGAGAGGCATGCAGGATCATGGAGTCTTAGCTACTGCAAAGCATTTTCCCGGCCATGGTGATACAGGTACGGATTCTCACCATGCATTGCCTTTGATCAGTCATTCACAGGGAAGGCTTGATTCACTGGAATTATATCCCTTTCGTGAAATGATACGTGCAGGAATAGGCGGAATCATGGTAGCACATTTAAATATTCCAGCGCTCGATTCTTCCGGCGTTCCATCCACGTTATCCAGTTCTATCATCACTGATCTTCTTCGAAAAAAATTGGGCTTCACAGGACTTATCGTGACTGATGCCATGAACATGGCCGGTGTCACGGCAAGCAATCCACCAGGAATAGTCGACAAGGAAGCTGTACTCGCTGGCAATGACATGCTTGAGCTCACAGAAGATGTACCGCGCGCAATTGCGGAAATCCGGAAGGCGATAAGAGAAGGTAAGATAAATCAAAGCGATATCGATGACCGGTGCAGGAAAATGTTGGCAATAAAATACTGGGCTGGGCTTGCGCATCGAGCGCCCGTAAATATCAGCAACCTACAAGAGGAGCTCAATACAGCTTCGGCAAAATTGCTGAACCGTAATTTACTGGAGGCTGCAATCACCGTGTTGGCCAATAACGACACGATTATGCCTCTGCGCAATCTCGATAAAATGCGCATAGCATCGGTGTCCGTTGGAAGAAGACAAATGACGCTCTTTCAAAAGACGCTTAGCCTATATACTAAGGTTGATCACTTCATTGTGCCCGCAGACACAAATCAACAATACATTGATTCTATCATGACGAAGCTCAATGGGTACAACCACGTTATCGCTGGTATCCATGATGAGCCAGGGCGGCCTGCCAATCGCATCACATTCACACAGCCTGTCTTAAA
>DASQTN010000137.1:0-5442 GCA_035641895.1 Chryseolinea sp.
CAGACGTTGACATGGATTCTCTTGATGAAGGCGACAAACCTAAGACAGCAAAAGTTGTTGCCCCCGCTCCCACCAGAAGAAAAAAAGTTGAATAGACTTATTATTGCTTACCATAAAAGAAAGGCAGCCATTCTGGCTTGCCTTTTTTTATTTGTCGGAGCGATACCTGGCTTGGGTTCCGCCGGAAATCATTTTGAAGATATGCCGGAATGGTATTTTGACGCGCCAACCCAAAGTGCCTATGAACTCGTCTTAAACCTTCAGCTTGAAGAAGCTCATCAAATAATCCCAGAGCCAGTGACTGCGCAGCAGCATTACGTCATAGCCTTAGCAGAAGCACTGGAATTACTGATTACGGAGGACGGAGAAAAGTATACTGAATACGAAAGTAGATTTACAGAACGTTTGGAGCGGAAAACGAGCCTCAACGTTCCTGATGACCTCTTCCTGCAGGCTGAAATCCGTATGCAATGGACCTTTATTTACCTGAAGTTCGGACATGAATTTGATGCTGCACTGAATCTAAGACAGGCGTATTTAACAATCGATGAGATACGGAATAGGTTTCCAAAGTTTCAATCGATAAAGAAGACCTCCGGATTGTTGGAAGTGATCATCGGTTCTGTCCCTCAAAAGTACAATTGGGTATTAAGTCTTTTGAATATGGAAGGGTCAACAAAAACGGGACTGGCTGAACTTGATTACATTCGTTCATCCGGCAGTGCCCTGGCTTTTGAAGCAAATCTTGTTCATGCGCTAATCCAGGGATTTCTCTTGCAGCAACCTGGGCAGGGAGTCAATGAAATAAATACTTTACGAACGAAGCATCCCAAAAACAGACTTGCCCTGTTCTTAGCAAGCGCACTGTCTATCAAAGACAATCAAAGCGAAAATGCGTTGAAGATGTTAGATAGTTTGAGCCAAAATTCGGTGGGCATCCCGTTGTATTACGCCGATTACCTGAGAGGCGAAATCTTTTTACACAAAGGCGAATATCTTAATTCAATTTCATCGTATCGCTCGTTTATAAATCACTACAATGGACAAAATGGTGTAAAGGATGGCTACTTTAAAATCGGTTTATGCTATTGGTTAAACGGAAATACCAACGACGCCGAGGAAATTTTCAAACAAGCTAAGTCCCGCGGTAAAGAAGCTTCTGAGGCAGACAAATACGCCGCGCGCAGTTTGGCCGATGACGAATTACCTCACATCCAATTGACTAAAGCAAGGTACGCTACTGATGGTGGATATTATGATCGTGCGAAACAAATTTTGGAATTGCTACAGCCAAAAGACATTCCTACGAAACGCGACCAAGTTGAATATGCCTATCGCATGGCCAGGCTCGCTCACAAAATAAATGACACCCAAAATGCGAAAACCTTTTATCAAAAAAGTGTAACCTTAAGTGGTGATGAGGATTGGTATTATGCACCAAATGCTTGCCTGCAGTTGGGTTACATACTGCTAAACGAAGGAGATACCACGCTGGCTAAAAGCTATTTTACAAAAGCGCTGTCGTATGGAAAGCACGAGTATAAAAACAGCATCGATAGCAAGGCAAAATCTGGCCTTGCTCAAATCAAACGCAAATGAGATATGTCGTTATGCAGCCGAATCGTGAACTTATCTCCATCAAATTCTAAGAGATACAGGCATAGATTCTCGTGCTCGAACATATCCATAGACTTCAGCGGATAGTTCAGAAGGATACAAAGCAAAATTCTTATGGCACGACCGTGCATGCATACAAGGACCGTCTGCTCGTCGGACTTGCTCATGATATAGTCAACAGCCGGTTTCATTCTGACGACCACGTCATCAGGGCTTTCACCACCTTCAATCCGAAGGGTTGTATTTCCCGTTTGCCATTGCTTTAGCATATAATGGTAATACTGGTCTTCATCTGGCGTGATCTTAAATCCCTCTTTATTTCCCCAGCTGATCTCGTTCAAACCAGCAAGGGCCTCGGTTGGAATTCCTTTGTCCAAAAAACCCTGCACAGTCTGTTTTGTGCGCTTCAACGTCGAGGTATAAACTTTGTCAAATGCGACATCCTTATAATGTTCAAAAAAAGCTTGAGCTTGCGCGATCCCCCGTGAATTGAGGTTGCTGTCTACACCACTGCCCTGAACAATGTTCTGAAGGTTGAAATCCGTCTGTCCATGACGAACGATGTATATTTTTTTGCTGTTCAATTTTCAATTATTTTGGGCGCAAAAATAAGCAAATAGTAGCCCAACGAACGTTGACGGAGAAATAGTTTCATGAGAATTTTCAAAGAAAGTGTAACCCCGGAATCGCTTAATAAGTGGTCTCGTAACACCCTTGCAGAGCATTTGGGCATTGAGTTCGTCGAAATTGGCGATGATTTTTTGGTAGCCAAAATGCCTGTAGACGCGAAAACTCGCCAACCGCTAGGGTTGCTTCATGGTGGCGCCTCCGTTGCCCTGGCTGAGACGCTGGGAAGCGTAGCTGCCACCCTTTGTGTTGATGACTCCAAATTTTGTGTTGGGCTGGAAATTAATGCCAATCACGTGAAAGGTGTGCGCGATGGTTTTGTAACGGGAACAACCAGGCCAATACATCTTGGAAAGCAAACTCATGTCTGGGAAATACGTATTTCAAACGACTCAAATGAATTGGTTTGTATTAGTCGCATTACAATGGCTGTTTTGGAAAAAAAGAAATAAGAGGCGATTATATGGGTCTTTCAACTGCCGTTTCATTGTCGACACTTTCTGAAACCGAATACCTCTCGGTTCTTATTGATTATGCAGTCAAAGAAAATTTCTCGGTAGCACTTTGGCGATTACCCAATGAAGCAAAAACACATTTGGTGATTTCAAAAGCGCCAGAACTTTTAAAATACACTGCCACGCTGGAAGATCTGCCGCCGGGATTTATTGTTGCTCCCTTTGAGGCAGCTGCCGACAGAATTTATCTGATGGCTGATTATAGTGTATCTTTTTCAAATGGTCAGCTTAACGACCCGACAACCTCGCTTGAGGCGTCGTCCAACGACTGGCTGGCAAATTATGTGAGGGAAAACGTTGACCAGAGTAAGAGTGCGCCCCGACTGCATTTTAATCACGCGTCGATCGCATCGACTACTGATAAGGATTTTTTTTTGCGAATAGTCACAAACGGCCTTCGTGAAATCGAAGAGGGCAGCTTTGAAAAGGTCGTCCTATCAAGAACGCTGGCCGTTGACCTCTTGGACAGTTTTGATGTAAGCCGGGCGTTTCAAACGTTATGCACATTATATGCGAACGCGCTCATTTCCTTTGTGAGCATCCCCGAGAGGGGAAGCTGGCTCGGAGCCTCTCCCGAGCTGCTGGTGTCTGTCGAAGATAAGCGAACATTCAAAACCACTGCCCTCGCCGGTACGCAACCTTTCATAGAAGGTGTAAGTCTGAAGAATGTGGCGTGGACTCAAAAAGATATTGAGGAGCAAGCGCTCGTTGAACGGTATATCATCAGTTGTTTTAAAAAAATAAGACTCCGGGAATACGACGAACATGGACCTCGAACAATAGTCGCAGGCAATTTGATGCACCTAAAATCAGATTTCACTGTCGACATGGTGGCTACAAATTTTCCTCAGCTGGGCTCTGTAATGTTGCAGCTTCTCCACCCTACTTCGGCCGTGTGTGGTGTTCCATTAGATACTTCGCTGGAATTCATTCATAAACTAGAAGGTTATGATCGCCAACTGTATTCGGGCTATCTTGGCCCGGTTAATTTCAATAATCGGATTGATGTTTTCGTTAATCTGCGTTGCTTACAGATATTGCCGCAAAAAGCTATTCTGTATGCAGGTGCAGGTATAACACAGGACTCAATTCCAGAAAAGGAATGGGAGGAGACAGACTTAAAATTAAATACGTTATTAAAAATTATTAACTAGTTCCGACTGCACACCTTCAACACAGATGTATGACTTTACGCTTTCAATCCATTTATGATATTGCTGCATTATGCGCAAAAAAAGGATTGACCCAAGCTGTCCTCTGTCCAGGCTCACGTTGCGCGCCTCTAACGTTAGCATTCACGCGACATCCCCAAATTTCTTGCAAAACCATAAGTGACGAGCGTTCGGCTGGATTTATTGCATTAGGAATCTCGCAACAAACCAAACAGCCGACAATTCTTTTGTGTACTTCCGGAACGGCGGCTTATAACTTTGCGCCATCTGTGGCGGAAGCCTACTTCAGCAAAAGACCGCTTATTGTATTTACGGCCGATCGTCCTCTTGAGTGGGTGGGCCAACAAGATGGACAGACAATATACCAAACCGAAATTTTTGGGAAGCATGTAAAAAAAACGTTCCAACTTCCTCAAGAGTATGATCATCCGGATAACGGCTGGGCTATAAACAGAATCGTTAATGAGGCGATCAATCTTTCCCGCCAGGAGCCGCCGGGCCCCGTTCATATCAATGCGCCTTTTCGTGAGCCGCTGTATCCGCGAGCAAATGAAACATTTGCATTCAGTGATTCAATCCGGGCGATGGAAGAATTTCCATCATCCTTCGAGTTAGACGATCAACAAAAAGATTCAATAAAAAAAGAATGGAAGGATTATAATAACATTCTATTGGTGGCAGGTCAGCTGGATGCGGAGGATCCCCTCGTTAATTCTCTCGCCAACTTTTTTCGAAATCACAACATTCCAATTGTTGGCGATATAATCTCGAACCTTCATCCCATCGAAAAGGTCATCAGGCATGCTGACCTATTCCTGGGAAATTGTCCGTCAGAAATTTTAAAGACTTTAAAGCCTGACCTGCTGATAACATTTGGGCACTCAACAATTTCGAAGAATCTAAAATTGTTTCTTCGGAAACATCGTCCGTTGGCACATTGGCATATTCAGGCTAGTGGGGAAGTTGCTGATACTTTTCAGTCGATTACCAAAGTTATTCGTGCAACACCAACGTCATTTTTTGTTTTTCTGAGTTCAATTCCAACCATTGAAAATTTCGAAAACCAAAAACAAATTAACTACGCTAAATTATGGGAAGTGGAAGAACGAAGAGCTGTTCGTTCAGTTGAAGATTATTTTCCACAACAAGAATTTGGGGAAATTGAGTTGGTAAAGGAAGTTTTTAAAAGTCTGCCCTCAGGCTGCAAGTTGCATCTTGCTAATAGTATGAGTGTACGGTATGCAAATTTTATCGGCATTACTAGTCAACATCATTCGATACAGGTTTTTGCTAATCGCGGGACCAGCGGGATTGATGGTTGTACCAGCACAACAATCGGTCATTGTTTCGCAAGTGATGTTCCAAATATTCTCATCACGGGCGACCTTGCTTTTTTTTATGATCGCAATGCGTTCTGGCACAATTACCCGATACCTAACTTACGTATCGTGCTGCTCAATAATCATGGCGGCATCATATTTAAAATGATTGACGGCCCTGGTGATACTGCG
>DASQTN010000138.1:0-2356 GCA_035641895.1 Chryseolinea sp.
TTTGCGGTAAACTCACTGGCCAGCCGTTGTGCTTTTTGATCGTATTGGTTTTTATCTTCCCACGTATTTCGGGGATTTAATATTTCAACTGGTACTTCGGGACAAGTTAAAGGCATAGAGAAATTGAATAGGGGATGGGTCTCCATGTCGCCGTCATTTAATTTACCGTTTAGTGCGGCTTTGATCATAGCACGAGTATGCGCCAGGGATATTCTTTTCCCAATGCCGTAAGGACCACCGGTCCATCCGGTATTGATTAACCAAACGTTGGTGTTATTGCCTTGGATTTTCTCACCCAACATTTTTGCGTATTGAAATGGATGAAGAGGAAGGAAGGGAGCGCCAAAGCATGCGCTAAATGTACTTTGTGGTTCAACAACTCCTGTTTCGGTGCCCGCAACTTTTGCCGTATAGCCTGATATGAAATAATACATCGCTTGCTTGGGCGTCAGCTTTGCTATAGGAGGCAATACACCGGTTGCGTCGCACGTCAGAAAGAAAATATTTTCCGGGATGCCACCCTTCGAGGGAACAGCGCTGTTATCGATAAAATGAATCGGGTATGAAACACGGCTATTTTCTGTTATAGCGGTATCAGCGTAATTAACGGTGTGGGTATGCGGAAAAAATGTTACGTTTTCCAGTAAGGCGCCGGTTCTGATCGCCCTGAAAATTCCAGGTTCATTTTCTAGGGTTAGGTTAATACACTTGGCGTAGCACCCTCCTTCAAAATTGAAGACGCCGGAGTTCGTCCAGCCATGTTCATCATCACCAATTAATTTTCGATCAGCATCCGTACTTAATGTAGTTTTGCCGGTGCCACTCAATCCGAAAAAGACGGCGGTATCGTTTTCTTTTCCTGTATTTGCAGAGCAATGCATGCTTAAGATTCCGTGATTCACGGGCAATAGATAATTCAGTACGGTGAATACTGCCTTTTTAATTTCGCCTGTATAAGCGGTTCCACCTATCAGGATTATTTTTTTAGAAAAGTTAACGATGGAAAAATTGTGCTGCCGTGTACCATCGGTTTCAGGATTAGCAAAAAAACCGGGGGCTTGGATTATAGTCCAACGTGAATCTTGATTTGCAGCAACATGATGTTCATCGGGCCTGATAAACATATTATAACAAAAAAGGTTCGCCCAAGGGGTCTCGTTGACAACAGAAATAGGCGTTGCATATTCCTGTTCCGCGCACGCGACACAATCGCGTACCCAAATCGGTTTATCCTGAAGATACGTGCATACCTTTCGGTAAAGGATATCAAAATATTTACTATCAATAGGAATATTGAACTGGTTCCAATGAACGGTATTTTCAGTGAGAGTATCCTTCACGATGAATCTGTCTCTTGGTGAACGTCCCGTAAACTCACCAGTGGAAACGACCAATGCACCGGTGTCACTTAGTACTCCTTGTCTATACTCAAGCGTTTGCTCGATTAAAGTTTCAGGCGGTAGCTGGTAATGTACATGCTTAGCTCTTATAAAGGAGCTAATGTCATCTTTGGAAATAGAACTTAGACTTTGTGCCATATTATAGATGTTAAAGAAAATGACCGTCGATCAAGGCGCGAATGTTTAACTGCAATTTCGATCGACTAACCAACGTTTGTTATTGTGCAAATGTAGTAAGGTTTTATTGGATTATGCAAACGTTTGCATCCAGGGAAAATCTATGGAATGAATAGATTGTTACTGGTGGTCACCATTTATATCGTCAAGACAGGATTGAGCAAATTAAATTTAGTCCGAAGCGATAATGGTGTGATTTTATTTTGTGTCACTCCCAAAAATAAATTTTCGTCCACGAGATATTTGATACCAATTTTCCGGGAGAGGGAGAACGTCCGCCGATTGAAATCTGAACCGATTTTGTCCTGAAAAACGGATTCAACATCAAATCCAGAGCGATAAAAATGAATCACTGGACCACATTGAAATCCTATAAATAGGAACATTGGTTCAACAGATATCTCAAGTTAATCTCAACGCTGTTACGTCTAGCTTGCACTAAACCTTGCGCCGGTAGTCGGTGTTTCAAAATAAGTCATTAACCCAGCAGACGATGCAGACCAATATACTTTGGAAAGGATTGGAGTATCATTCTTTGGAAAATTGCGTATTGACGAAGATTAAAAGCGGCTGGAGTATTAATTCAACGATCGTTGGCGCTTACGATAAGAAAATTTACAAGGTCGAATATGTGATAAAGGCCAACGACAAATGGGAAACGATTTATTTGAACCTGACAACTGAACTTGCTGGCAGCAAGCAGGATTTTATTTTCCTGGGCGATGGAAACGGGAATTGGACAAATAACGGTATACCTAAGGCAGAATTTGAAGGTTGTG
>DASQTN010000139.1:0-2207 GCA_035641895.1 Chryseolinea sp.
ATACGCCCGAAGATTTAAAAAAAGCTTTAAAAGACTTGAGTACACGACAAGTGTGACGGCGCACAGGTTAACAAAAAAAAATTGGGCAATAATGATCAAGGTTGAGAGATTAAATTTTAAACTCAGTTCGAAGCAGAAACTACCTTGTTCATCTTTAATTTATCAATGGCAAATTTTTCTATCTCAGCATAAACGCCTTCAACGTCCTTTGAAGTCATTGATGATCCAATTACATGTGCGCCCGCCGTTGGCATCGGTTTCGCGACCTTGAAATCGGGAGCTGTGCCTAGCTGTTCATGCATCGTCAACATAGCATCTACTTTCACCTGTGGATCCTGCTCTTCTTCATTTTTATAATAGTAAAGTGTAAGCGTAGGTTGTGTTACGGCTTTAAATGTTTCGTCGGACATTGATGACTCGACCAATTCTTCCAATTCGGTAAGGGACTCCAGTCGATATTTTTTATTCCAATATTTGGCGTGCTCTTCACTTGCGTCTGTCACGCGGTAGTTTCCACCCACAACCATACGTGCGATCTGAAGTCCCCACGGATCATTCAGAATAAAGGCCGCGCCGTCGTTAATAGCAATATTCGGTGACAAATTGATAAGGGCAAAAACGTCCTCCGGATATTCCGCCGCCAATCGCAAGGCGAGTGTACCACCAGTCGACGTACTTAGCAGGATAACTTTTTCTCCCAGGCTTTTTCCAACTGCCAACGCTTCCTTTGCACTCTCCCATGCCCGATCCGCTGTGAATTGCAGTAATGCTTCCGTTGTGTCAATCCCATGATCTGCCAATCGGGATAGGTACAGATTACATCCAAATGTCTTGGCAAACCTGCGATGCGTAGGATCGCCTTCCATTGGGCTAGCTGAAAAACCATGGACATAAACAACTGCAATGGGTGTTTTTTGCTTCGTGCTATCGTACCAAATGATCTTTGCCTCATTGTCGGGTTTGATAGCGTGTTTCGCTTCTCCACCTGCAATGTATTTCTCCAGTTCTTCTCCAGAGGCGGGCACCGCCGGCATAACTTTGCTGTAAACGGGTTTGTCTGGTTTAGGTCCCAAAAAATAAATACCTACCAGCAAAATGATCGGGAAACTGATTTTAATGAGGCGTTTGGTTGTCATACAGCGATGTTCATAACTGAAAGATAGGAATCGTTTTCCAAATCAAAATTATTGTAAAAGTTCAAATCAGCTCAAAATAGCCCGCCACCCGGAGTCAATTTTCAACTGTTCGAAAAAAAAAACAAGATTTCTTTTATGAAATAATGCCATTCATTGCATCCTACCACTGCAATAAAATACCAATACAATGAAAACGTGGAAATTTTCGATTTTAACATTCGTAGCCGTAAGCGCCATTTTATTATTCGGATTTTCGTTCCGAAAACTTGGTGACTCTAAGAAAAAAACAAAGCCTTTCGTTCCCCCCAAGGGTTGTGTATTCAGGACAGTGATGGGAGAAGAATCTTCGGAGCTTAATTCGATTCATAAGACTCCAGAGAATGTGCTTCGCTCTGTAGACCGTGGCCTTACATGGATCATCCAGGCGCAAAATGAAAATGGTGGTTGGGGCGCTGGAAGTCATGGACGACAAGACATTGTTGACCCTCACGCCGTCCATCCAGACCCTGCAACTACGGCTATGGTGTCTATGGCACTGCTAAGGAGTGGTTCGACGCTAACGGACGGGAAATACGCAAACCAGGTAAAAAAAGGTTTGGAATATTTACTGAAGGCGACAGAAGGTTCAGAGGTTAACAACTATAACATCACGACGTTAACGGATACCCAAATCCAGAGTAAACTCGGGCAAAACATCGATGTTATTCTAACCGCGCAATTTCTCTCAAATGTGTTGGATCATTCGGGTCATGATGCCGTCTTGAAAAGGCGAATACAAAAAAACCTCAACACTTGCGTTTCCAAAATTCAACGTGCACAGGATAGCAATGGAAACATCGCAGGTGCCGGTTGGGCGGGTGTACTTCAATCTTCATTTGCTGCCAATGCCTTGGAGTCTGCTCAAACAAAGGGCGCCAATGTAGACGAGCAAGCATTGGAACGTTCGCGCGATGCCCAGAAAAATAATTTTGACGCCAAGACAGGTGGAGTAAAAACCGAAATGGGCGCCGGTGTAATGTTATATTCCGTTTCAGGATCTGCGCGTGCAAGCGCTAAAGAAGCGCGACGCGT
>DASQTN010000140.1:0-3376 GCA_035641895.1 Chryseolinea sp.
ATGTTGTTGTTACAGTGATGGAGATATTACTGGAATAGAAATCGAAGGACAAAGTATCCGACTGGTCAAATGGGAAAAGCAGGATAACGACAGTATCCGGACCGTGTTAGAAAGTATTTCGTTAGAGCAACTGATCACGCAACTTTCGGATTGAACAACTTACCACGCGTTACTTCCGCGCAGCTCAAATCATAACCTTCGCTCATTCGTGTGAACCTACATGGGTATCCAATGGGGCGGTATACGATACTCTTGCAGAATTGGACTAAAGTCCCTTTAAGGCACCGATCAATTGCCGCGGGCTTACGCCCGTGGCAATTGAAGCATTATAGTGAAGGGCTTTAGCCAAACAAAGTTTAGGCGAAAGCATACTACATCGCAAATGGTCTACACTGCAAAGTGTTTTGAGTTATTTTTGTATCTTTGCACTTTCACACCTCCGATTTCCGTAAAAAAGGCGTTTCTAACGCTGCGATGAACAAGAGGCGTTAACATTTAGAGCTTCTTGCACAATAACAAAACATGTCATTCGAAAAATTAAAACTGATTGAGCCCATTTTGAGGGCTTTAAAAAACGAGGGTTATACAACACCCACACCTATTCAGGAACAAGCCATTCCCACATTGCTGGAACGGCGAGATCTCTTGGGATGCGCCCAAACGGGCACAGGTAAAACCGCTGCATTCGCAATTCCAATTTTGCAAATCCTTCATCAGGATGAGCTTTTTGTAAAAGGTCCCGCGGGTATTAAAACGTTAATATTGACTCCAACGCGTGAACTTGCCATTCAAATCGGAGAAAGTTTTGCCTCTTATGGCAAGCACCTCCGCCTGCGACACACTGTGATCTTTGGAGGCGTTTCCCAACGGTCGCAAACGGATGCGCTACGCTCTGGCGTCGACATCCTGATTGCTACGCCGGGTCGTCTGTTGGATTTGATGGATCAGCGATTTGTCAAACTTCAGCATCTGAAAATGCTAGTGCTGGATGAAGCCGATAGGATGTTGGATATGGGCTTTATACATGATGTTAAAAAAATTATCACCCGTATTCCGGCTAAACGGCAAACGATCTTGTTTTCCGCCACTATGCCCTCCGAAATTGCCAAGCTTGCCGATTCAATTCTAATGAACCCAGTTCGGGTTGAAGTTACTCCCGTTTCTTCGACAGCGAATTTGATTCAGCAAGCAGTCTATTTTGTCGAGAAAAAAGACAAAAGAAAATTATTGCTTCACCTACTTCAAGATAGAAAGATTGTAACGGCCTTGGTTTTTGCCCGTACGAAACACGGCGCAGATCGTGTGGCAAAAGATCTCGTAAGTTCCGGAATCCGTGCGGAAGCAATTCATGGAAATAAGTCACAGGGAGCCCGGCAGCGAGCACTCAGTAACTTTAAATTGCAACATACCCGCGTATTGGTGGCTACTGACATTGCCGCGCGCGGTATTGATGTGGAAGAGTTATCACACGTGATCAATTATGAATTACCCAACGTTCCGGAAACCTACGTCCATCGTATTGGAAGAACGGGGCGTGCCGGAGCACAAGGAATTTCTTTGTCGTTTTGTGATGAAGAAGAAAAGGAATATTTGCACGACATCCACAAGCTTATCAGAAAGACTATTCCTGTGGTTGAGGATCAACCGTATCACATGACACATGTTGGAATGGCCCGGCCTCAGGCTCAGTCAAAACAACGGACGTCATTCAATCAGCGAAACGGTAACAGCTCTTTCAGAAATTCCAAAAAACAATGGAATAGCGATCGTAATCAGAGGCCGAGATCATAATCAACGCATTGACTAGATAAAAAAAGGCTCCAACGGAGCCTTTTTCTTTTTATGAAATAAATGAAAATTTATTTCGCGGAAAATCTTTTCGCTACCTCATTCCAGTTTACAACGTTCCAGAAAGCGGCGATATAATCAGGGCGGCGATTTTGATAATTTAAATAATAGGCATGTTCCCAAACATCCAAACCCAGCACAGGTTTGCCTTTCACTTCAGCAACATCCATCAATGGATTATCCTGATTTGGTGTAGATGTAATCTGAAGCTTTCCGCCGCTATCAACGATTAACCAAGCCCAGCCAGAACCAAAACGTCCCACGGCTGCAGCTGCAAACTTCGTCTTAAACTCATCAAAGTTTCCAAAAGCTGAATTGATGGCATCACTAATTGCGCCAGAAGGTTTTCCATCTGCATTCGGACCTAAAATCGTCCAGAAGAAACTGTGGTTATAGTGACCGCCTCCATTATTTCGAACCGCCGCAGGATATTTGGAAATATTTTTACAGATCTCTTCAATGCTTGAGTTTTCCTCGGGTTTGCCGGCTACTGCGTTGTTAAGATTAGTGACATAGGCATTATGGTGTTTACCATGGTGAATTTCCATGGTGCGTGCATCAATATGAGGCTCAAGCGCATTAAACGCGTAAGGAAGTGCAGGAAGTGTGAATGCCATAGTGATAATAGATTTTTTAAGGGTTAAACATTATTTTTTAGCGGAACCAAATATACAACCATAACTGACTCGAGAAAATTTCAAGGTATTATGGTAAGTGTAGAGGGCAAAAGCCCGACAGCTCCACTTTTAAAACGGCAAATCGTCTGCAGTGTTATTAGAATCTGCGATAAAAGGCTCTTCCATTGATGGAGGCGGGCCTTCGTTACCGCCTGTGCTATTTTTTTCAAGCCGCCAGGCGCGGGCTTCCGTGTACCACTTGCCATTATATTCCCTGCTTTCAAGCTCAATGGAAACATTCACAAATTGCCCGACGGAAACACCAAATTGATCAACTTTGTCGCCCCAGACTGAAAGACAAACTTTTTTAGGATACTGACTTTGGGTCTCTACGATGAATTCTTGTTTTTTCCAAGGGCCTTTTTTGCCCATTCCAGATTGGAGTGGCAGCAGTTGAATCACCTTTCCTTTCAATTCCATATTTTTTATTTTTTTACTTTCTAATTTCTCGAAAAAATCCGTCGATGAGTTGTTTACATTCGGATGCCTTTACACCTTTAACCACTTCCGTTCGCGGGTGAAGTAACGGCGAGCTTATGAGACTAAATCCGCGTTGAACATCAGACGCTCCAAACACCAATTTTTGAAGTTGAACCCAGTGCAAAGCCCCCGCGCACATTACGCACGGCTCAAGTGTTACATAAAGCGTACATTCATTCAGATATTTTGACCCTAAATGATTTGAGGCGGCTGTAACAGCGAGCATCTCAGCATGAGCAGTAGCGTCGGTGAGTTTTTCGGTTTGGTTATGTGCCCTGGCGATGATTCTGTTCATACAGACCACCACCGCACCTACTGGAACTTCCCCGATATCCAGCGCCTTATTCGCCTCCTTAAGCGCCTCGCGCATG
>DASQTN010000141.1:0-4371 GCA_035641895.1 Chryseolinea sp.
CATTGAGCGCGGAAAGTATTTAGCGCATTCCGTTACAATTTGTATGGACTGCCATGCCATAAGAGATTGGTCAAAATTCTCCGGGCCGCCTACCGAGGGAACGCTTGGCAAGGGTGGTGATCGTTTTGATCAGACCGTGGGTTTGCCGGGGGTTTACTATGCAAAGAACATTACTCCGTCCGGAATCCAACGTTATACTGACGGTGAATTGTTCAGGGTTATAACAACGGGTGTTACAAAAGAGGGCAGGGCGATGTTTCCACTCATGCCGTATCTGAGTTACGGAAAAATGGATCGCGAAGACATCTATGATATCATTGCCTACATCCGTAGTTTGAGTCCTATCGAGAGCACCATACCGGAATCGGTTTCTGATTTCCCCATGAGTATTATTATAAACACTTTACCTCAACCAGCAAATCACCAAACAAAGCCCGACCCCAGCAATGAATTGGCGTATGGTGCCTACATGGTAAATGCAAGTGGCTGTGTAGAATGTCACACGCAGGTCGACAAAGGTCAAATCATCAAAGAACTTTCATTCGGCGGAGGCCGCGAATTTGCTTTTCCAAATGGTGCCGTAGTGCGTTCATCTAATATTACCCAGGATGAAGGAACGGGCATAGGAAAATGGACCCGCGAACAATTTATTGAGCGCTTTAAGATGTACGTCGATTCGTCTTATGTTATTCCCAGCGTGCGGCCTGAGGAATTTAATACCATCATGCCTTGGACAATGTATGCGCAGATGAAGGAAAGCGATTTGTCTGCCATCTACACATACTTGAAAACAGTAAAGGGGATTTCAAACAACGTCATAAAGTTTAGTCCGCCACCCGCTGAGACCTCCACTGCTGCTAAATAAAAATAAAAATTTTTGGACGTTGGTGTTAACCTTGATAGTTTGTTTATCTGGGAAAAAATTGAAAGATTCGGAGAAAAACAAATAGAATGAAAGCCTACATAATTGTGGACGTTACCATTAATGACGCCGCTCGGTATGAGGATTATAAAAAACTAACACCAGCGTCGTTAGTGCCTTTCGATGGGAAGTTTGTTGTGAGAGGAGGCCAAACAGAAATATTGGAAGGCGAGTGGCAACCCGGAAGGATCGTGGTGTTGGAATTCCCGTCGAAACAAAAAGCGAAAGATTGGTGGTCATCGGCAGGGTATGCACCTGCAAAGGCTATTCGGCAAGCGGCTTCAACAACGCAAATGATTTTAGTTGAGGGAGCAGGATAAGTCCTGCTCTATTTTTGAACTGATCTGCCTTAGTGTTTAAACTTTTGACTCCAACTTGATGCGTAACAAATTGGCGCCTCAGGTCAGAGATCGGCTAATATTTTTTCAACAATTCCAGCAGTTTCCTATCAAGCTTTTGTCCATACCACTCCTCATAGGAAACATCTTCGCGGCGAGAATTTAGAACACCAAAGTCGCCAGAGAATTCCCAAAGCGCAAACCCGATTTTATTTTCATGAAGGATGCTTAACAGATCATCAAACCATGCCAGGAAAACATCGTGTGGGGTTTTGTTCCAGCAACCGCACTCGCCACAATGTACACCTACACCTTGTTTTGTGAGACCGATCCAAGGCTTATAGTATTCTTCCAGCATTGCGCGGCTTAAATATTGATTGCCTACCTGCCCCGGCCACTTCGGCTCAGGCAGATTTTCAGGATCTTTGTTAGCCCAGGGTGCTTTATAATGTGAGATAATTCCGGGATTATAACCGCGACAACTCTGGGCAATATCGAGATCAATAATTTCAGGAATCACCGTGTTGCCGACATCATTACCGTCGGCGATCACAATGTGATTCTTATTTTCACTTCGTATGGCCTCAGCTGCGGCTTTAGCAACTTTTCGATACAAGTCACCGGGGACAGTACTTCGCTTTGAATGCTGATCATTCATATCTTCACGCATGCTCGGTTCATTCACCAGGTCAAAACTAATTTTGCTGCCTGGTATGTCTTTGTAACGTTTGGCCCACATGTTCCAATGGAAACAGAAAGCATCCAGAGCCTCCTGATCTTTCCATAAATTATACGGTTCATGAAAACCTGAATTGATGCAGTATCCTGGCGCGCGGTGCAAATTGAGGCTGACATGCATGCTATATTTGTGCGCCAGCCTGACTAAATTGTCTACACGGTCTACCGATTGCGTATCAATTTTGTAAACATCTTCAGCTGTGATATTCTTGCTCCGGTCAATGTTAAGGTAAGACGGATAAGCCATTGGAACTCTCACGAAATCGAATCCCCAGTCTTCCATCCATTTGAAATGCTCTTCAGTTGTTGGTTTGCGGGCAGTGCTCGGATCAGGCGAAAAAAAATCCAAAAGATTAAACCCCCTCCATTGTGGAAGTTTATTTTTCTTTACTTCTGCCAAGGTGCGGGTAGCGCCAGCGCTTAACATTGTGGCGGCCATTCCGGCTTTTGCGATAAAGGTTCTTCGTTTCATTGACCCAAGATTTATTGTTTCGCTATTTCTTTCTTTCTTGTGATATTACGCTTCATGTAAATCAATACAAAACGGAATTTTATTAATGGAGAATTCAAAACTTATGACTGATGGGGTAACGATAGAAAATGAGCATTTGAAAGTTACGATAAAAGACAAAGGTGCTGAATTGAAGAGCATCATCAACAAAGAGACCGGATTGGAATACATGTGGAACGGGGATCCTGCGTTTTGGGGAAAGACCTCACCGATTTTGTTTCCGATTGTCGGAACCTTAAAAAAAGATGCCTACAACTATAACAATAAGTCGTATAGCTTAACACGGCATGGATTTGCGCGCGAGGCAACATTTCAAATTACAAAGGAGCGGAAAGACGGGGTAATTTTTTCGTTGTCGAGTACACCGGCTTCTCTTCAAAAATATCCTTTTAATTTTGAGCTAAAGGTTGAATACAGGCTAATACGAAATAATTTAGAAGTCAGCTACGTCGTAATAAATGAAGGAACAGATGATCTTTATTTTTCGATCGGAGGCCACCCCGCTGTCAAAGTTCCACTGCTGGAAGGAACAACTTATGAGGATTATTATCTCGAATTTGAAAAGGAAGAAAATTCTGGTCGTTGGCCCATTTCCCCCGAAGGACTTATTGAGGAAAGGGCTGTTCCTTTTCTGCAGAACTCATCAATTTTAAAATTAACGAGGGGGCTATTCACCAATGACGCCTTGGTTTTCAAAGACCTGAAATCAAAAAAGATTTCTATCAAATCCGGGGCACATCCGCATGGACTGGATTTTTACTTTTCAGATTTTCCCTATCTCGGAATTTGGGCGGCGAAGAATGCTGATTTTGTTTGCATCGAACCATGGTGTGGTATCGCGGATTCAGTTTTACATGATCAACAGCTTGTTTCAAAGGAGGGCATTGTGAAAATATTCAAGGACGAGTCATGGACACGAAGTTGGAAGGTTCGTCCATTTTAGCATACGAAATATGAAGGCTGCATCCATAAGTGAAATAAAAAAAGAACTACTGGAACTGGATCCCAAAACGGTTCAAGAGCTATGCATGCGGATGGCTAAACACAAAAAGGAAAACAAAGAGTTGTTGACCTATTTGTTATTCGAAGCCCATGATGAGCCTGCGTTCGTCAGCAATGTAAAAGCGGAAATGGATGATTTATTTCATTCACTGCCATCGGGAAATGTTTATTACATTAAGAAAAGTCTGCGTAAAATTCTGAGAATTGTCAACAAGCAAATAAAATATTCCGGGTTAAAACAAACTGAACTGGAACTGCGTCTTTATTTTTGTGGGAAAATGAAAGAGGCGAATGTTCCACTACGTTCCAGCACGGTGCTCTATAATCTTAATGAGCAACAATTGAAAAAAATAAAAATGCTGTTGACACAACTGCCAGAAGACCTTCAATACGATTATCATCGTGAAATTAGTGCTTTGGGTTAGGCCGTTCACCAATCTGCAATAACCTAGCGCAGCGCGATCCGCGTCGCGGAAAACTTGCAGCATCTAAATTTTTTTGTAGGCGACGCGTGTCTGCAATCTGCGCACATACCGGAGCTAGCGCTCCGGCTACCAAAATGACATCCCTACGGGATTATTTAAGAATGTATCATCAATTTTCTTCCCGATATCTAACTGTAACCTTGAAGCCTCGCTTCAACAATTCCATTGCTATCGTAGAAATAGCAACCATGCCGTATCGCGGAACTTGCAGTCATCTAAATTTTTTTGTAGGCGACGCGTGTCTTCAATCTGCGCACATACCGGAGCTAGCGCTCCTGCTACCAAAAATGACATTCCTACGGGATTATTTAAGAATGTATCATCAATTTTCTTCCCGATATCTAACTGTAACCTTGAGGCGTCGCTTCAACAATT
>DASQTN010000142.1:0-5992 GCA_035641895.1 Chryseolinea sp.
GAAAAGTCACGACCTTCAAGCAACTTAATACCCATGGTTTTAATATAGTCGTACTCTGCCGCGATGGTGGTAAAAATCACCCGAAGTTCCTCTGGCTTACCCGGCCACCCCAGAAAATTATTGGAATTTATGTCAGTGATTTGACTATTGGATTTTGTTACCGATTCAACAACACCCGATGCCAGAAGATCCAGCTTAATAGGGCGATAATTCTTTTTTACTTCATTGGTATAGTTCACCGCCATGAGATTCTCTTGATCATAGCCTATTTCTCTGTTCTTCACCAATTGAATCTGCTGATAAATCACCATCGTTCCAATAATCAGCAGAATTGAAAAGCCAAACTGAAGAGTCACCAACACTTTACGTGGAGTGCTGGCGCCTTTACCAATCGTTGGTTTTCCCTTCAAAACTTTAGTAGGTTGAAATGAGGACAGGTAAAATGCAGGATAACTTCCCGAGACGATACCTGTAAGGAGAATCAACGCGAGACCAAACAGCCAGAATTGAAGAGACGTGTAATCGATAAAAAGCTTTTTCTCAACCAAATCATTATAGTAAGGCAACACCAGTTGTGCCATGAGCACACCGACGATAAATGCCAGCAATGCTATAAAAGTAGACTCACCAATAAACTGTAAAATCAGCTCGATCCGTTTCGAACCCACACTTTTTCGAACACCAACTTCACGGGCTCGCCGCTCTGACCGCGCAGTTGCAAGGTTCATGAAATTGATGCAGGCAATAACAATAATGAAGATTGCAATAATGGTGAACAATTGAACGTAATCATTCATGCCGCCGGTTTCAATACCGTCGTCGAAGGAATTAAATAGTCGCCACCTTGACAATGGATATAAAAAGAATTCAGGCTTCGTCTCTTTTTCGCCATGATCCTGTAACATCATCCGGATTGATTTTTCAACAGCCTGCTCGTTGCTCGGATCGTTTAATTCTACGAATACCTGGAACGAGTAATTTCCCCAGTTAGTCGAGTTCTTACGAACCCAATCACTGATTTGTTCGCGAAATTTCCAGGTCATAAGAAAATCAAACTGGAAAGACGAATTGGAAGGAACATCTTTTAGTACTCCAGATACTCTTAGGTCTTCCTCATTATCCACCCGTATCACCTTGTTGAGAGGATCTTCGTCCCCAAACAACGCCTTGGCTGTTGCTTGGGTGATGATCACAGATCGGGGGTCATCCATAACTTGCTCCGCATTACCCGAGATTAACGGAAATTCAAACATCTCCAAAAATTCCTCGCTGGCATAAAAACCTCTTTTGGTAAGGCGGTTTTCGCCGACGGTTAATAAGTGCCCCCCACCCCAGTCGGTTACTACAGCCCGTTTGATATTCGCGTCGGCAGTCTTCATACCTTCATAGGTCGGTAGGGGAACGGATGTCCACGAACTTATCTTTCCGTCAAATTTAGCGTTGACCCAGACCTGATAAATACGATCGTATTTCGGAAGAAACTTGTTAAATGACGTTTCATCGAAAACCCACAAAAGAATCAGAATACTGCAAGCAATACCAATTGATAGACCTGTGATGTTAATAAATGAATAGAATCCATTTTTTCGAAGATTCCTGATGGCGACCAGAAAGTAATTTTTGAACATTGACCCTGGGATTTAGATGAATAAAATGGATACTGCCAGTTTTTTAAATGGTAACAGTAATTCTCGTTTTTTATTAGACTCTTATTTTTTTCATCGGTTGCATTGTAATGAATAAATTTCACAATCGAACACCCTCGCTCATGAAAGAACAGCCTGGATACGGGAGAAAACGCCGTTTAGGTGGAATAAAGATGACATACACTGTAGTCCTGTGACATACTAATTTTTAAAGAACATCATCCTGAGCGTTGGACGGGCGGTGGAAAGTGCGCGCGAAGGATCCTGCAATACTCGCAGACATTATGTCGAAGTGGCACTTTGATTCAATGGGGATCCTTCGTTCCACACATCCTTCGCACGGGCTTCACTCAGGATGACGCTTTTTAAAAAGTGAGTAGAACTCGACGCCGGTCATGAGACTTTAAAAAAGTTGCTAGAACTCAACGCTGCTTTCGAGTAATCGAAATTGAATTCTATTAGGAGAGGAAGTGTGCTTCTTCCGGATACTCGGCCATTTTTAGATTTCAGCAGAACTTCGACAGTAATTCCATGACCCTCCTAACTTTTTTAGAACGTCATCCTTAGCGGTGGACGCGGGTGGCAAGCGCGAGCGAAGGATCCCCTACAATACTCGCAGATGTTATGTCGAAGTGCCACTTTGATTTGATGGGAATCCTTCGTGCCCACATCCCTTCACACATGCTTCACTCAGGATGACGATTTTAAAAAAGGGTGTAAGAAAAACAGAAGGCGAAAGAAAAACTTAGACCGTAATACCATGACCCTCATAACTGTTTTAGAAGCCAAAGCCTAAAAAAGAAGATGCCACAGAAATTTCTTTCCGTGGCATGCTTCGTGAACTATATATATTGAAATTAAGAGTTGAACGGACTAATTTTTATTGAAGTAAAGCGTCGCCTTAATAGTGGCATCGAATTCCAGGCCAGTGTCAGGATCTTCAATCGTAGCTTCCTTCTCAATGTAAAGCTTCAATTTTGCGCCAGTGATCTCCTGTATTGTATATTCTCCTGACATATCAATTTCCTCTGATTCATCGGGAATTGATAAGGAAAGCTTGTTATTGTTTTGCGACCACCTTCCATTAGTTACTTCACCATCCTCCGAATACACAGCAGTGCCGTCTTGTTTAAATTCAACTCTACCTGAAAAAGATTCGTCAGTTTCATTTACTGGCGTTGGCACACCCTCAACCTTTATGGTGAGTTCCGTCTTGTCTCCTGCCCATTTTCCGGCTACCGAAGGAAAACCATTGTCATCGTCATCATCACAAGCAGTGAAAAAACTTGCGGTGAATAAAAAAGCGACTACGAAAGTCATACGACTAGTTGTATTCAACACCTTGTGTTGAAATGCATTTTTAAAAATCATTTTACTGGGGGATAGATTTAATTTACACACCGTAACGGGAGCACTAGTTTATAGGTTTCATATTTTTTTCATTTTTGTTCCAGGTATAAAGGTTTCATCTTTTGAGAAAAATATTACGGAATTCAGCCCGAACGCGGGAGCGGATGCTTTCTAAACGAGCAAACGGCTGTCAACGAATTGTCACAACTATGAAATGGCTTGCAACGGATTTTTTTGATGAAATAGCCGAGTCAGATAAATATTTCTTGGCCTCGATTGTTGGGTACTCCGGTTGGTTTCCTGGTTGACATTTGTTCATTAATCGACGCGTAAACAAACAGGCAGAGCCTGCGGCGGTTCAATCGAATTTGCTGTTGAAAATTATGGGATAACTGGTAATATCGGATGTTTTACAACTTAAGATATAAACCATGAAAAAATTAAGCCCTTCCCATTGGTTGATTCTATTGCTCTTACCGATTGTCAGCTTTTCTTTTTCCATTGTGGAGCAAGGGATATATGTGCAGCTACATCCTGACAATGACAAGAAGTTTGTCGTTCAAATTGTTCCTGATAAAACCTATTCCAACGTCGTTGCTTACATCAATTTTTATTCCGCAGATAACAAGCGGATAGCTCAAAAAGCTTACAGTTTGTCAGACGAAAAGGATAAGTACATCCGCAAAGGCCAAGTGACTCATCGAGAATTCAAGTTTTCTTTCGATAAAAAAGTAACGCGTGTAACCGTCGATCATGTCAATGAAGGCGAAGTGCTAGACGATGGCAGCGAAAAGAAAGGGATCAAAATTAATTTACCAGTATTGAATCATTCGCTCGCATCAATTGGCAAATAACCGGCACCGGAAGACGATACTAAAGCAAGAACTTCATTTTAGCAGGTGATCGAAATATAACCATTATTCAAGCATCCTTTCCCTTATATATTTTATTGGCGAACTACCGAAGCTTAGAAACCTCTCGTGAAAATCTTTTAGATTGTATTGTGTTCCCATCTTCTTCTGGTACTCATCGCGTAAAGCTTCGATTGCTAAATGACCTGTATAGTAAGAACAAAGTTGTACTTGCGACACGGTAGCCCTATGGTATTTCTCTTCCGCCTGCGCTGCCGTTTGAAAACATTCCCTTACCATCAGATTCATAATGGATTCTTTTGATTTATTAAGACAATGAAGATCGTAATCGATTATTACATTGGCCAACTCCCGAAGTTTCATCTTTCCGTGCGTTAGTTCCATTTCCAAGGAGTGCCCACCCCATCCGTTATCGAGCATCATGCCTTCAGTATACACTGCCCATCCCTCAATCATCGCACCGTTCGTAAATACAGGTCGAAGCACATCGCCTGATTTCTTGTTGTTGTAAATTCCTTGTAGGCAATGTCCAGGAACAGCCTCATGAATGGAGAGCAATTGAGAGGCGTAGTCATTGTATTCACGCAAAGTGCTCTCAGCTTTTTCCTTTGGATAAGTAGTCAAATCATCAATATTGTAATATGTCTCGCCTTCCTTCTGATAAGGCGGTGTAAACTCCGCATTCGCCACAGCAACGCCGCTCATAAAAGCCGGCATGATGCGGACCTTCATAGGATATGCGGTATCGAAGTCAAAAAGATTTTTCTGTATAATAAATTTTTTCAATCGATAAACGTGATTCGTAAGGCTATCAAAGAAATGTTCAGGTTTTGCATGTTGCAGAGAGATCTTATCAATGACGGTTTGAATTAATGCAAGCGTATCGGCGGGTTTAGGGCGGTTACCAAAATACTTACCCCATAGTTTTCCAGCGGTGATATACATCTTGTCATAGTACATTTTCTTATCGGCAACGGCCTTGTCATAAATCTCGCGTGGCGTGAAGCTTGTTACTAAATCATATCTGAACTTTTCCTCAAAAAGTTCTTTCCCGATTCTGAAGCTACGGAACTCATAATGTTTATCGGATAAAATTTTCTTTAGATCAGCAATAAAAGTTTTCGTGGCTTGAATGGTTTTGTTGATGTTCTCATTCAAAGTGTTTTTCTCTATGTCAGTCAAACCGGAAATTTTAATTGAGTCGGTAAGAGATTTGCCAAAAATTGAAAGTCCACCTTCATTTTGCAGAATCGAAAGCTCAATGTGTTCGCGCGTGGGTCGAAGCAAAGTTTTAAAGGCCGCCTCATAATAACGCTCTGCACCTTCCAAATGCTTTGAAAGAATTCTTAACCTGTCATCCAATGGCGCGTAAGGCTGATTTATGATATAATAACATCCCCAGCTCAGGTTATACAAGGAAGCATTCCATTTGTGGTCTTTGAAAACGTCGGCATACCAGATGTCACTTTCAAGCCAATTTTTAATGATATTGAAACTTATCTTGTTGTTATCGCTAAGGCCTTCGTAGTTCAAAGCTCCCAACGAATCGAGCCATTGCCTTGAGAATTTAATATTATTGTTTACGGCATTGCTATCGGGGATAACAAGGCTCTCGTAATATTTCCCGTAGCCGTTGAATATAGAGGCAATCGGGTACTGCTTCCAGTAGCTGTCTAGAAATATGTCCTCGAAAGCAGCAAAGGTGGTATCTGCGGATTCTTGTGCCGTTTCTATTTTTTGATTACATCCAAGAAACAACATACACATCAGAAAAATGCCGGCAAGGATGAGCGATTTCATGGAGTTTAATTAGGTGAATTTGGCGTGGAAAAATTTCTATTGTGGAATAAGACGAAGGATCATATCAGGTTCGTTCAACAGGACATAGATCGCTCCGTCAGGCGCCGTCTTTATTTCTCTTATTCTTCCAACACCTTTTAATATTATTTCCTGCTCGGCAACTTTACTTTCTTTCGTGATGACAAGTCTGCGGATCTCTTCAAAGGCGAGCGCTCCGACCAACAGGTTGGTGGTCCATTTTGAAAAAAGTTTATTGCTTATAAACTCCGCAGGACAAACCGCTGGTGAGGGCGTCCAATAAGTAACAGGTTGAAGCATGCCTGC
>DASQTN010000143.1:0-10484 GCA_035641895.1 Chryseolinea sp.
GATCCGGCACTTCGCCCTTTACCGCTGTCTGGTAATCGCTGTAGCTGCAAGGCACGATGCTATTACGGGAATATTTTTCTTTGCCTCCTGGATACGGTATCTCCATCCACCATTTTTCGCTGAACTTGCTTTTGTAAAACGCAATCACCTCCGGCTCAACTGGCATGGAGACCGAATATTTCATAAAATCGTTGCTTCGAAAGTTCTGTTCATTCTTGCGATAATAATATCCCTCGATAAAATACCAGATCATGGTCGCCACGACGGATGCTGTCTTTTTATGATCATCATCATAGGCAGGATTGTATTCGTAGAAACCAATGGAGCTTAGTTTTTCGTTTAATCCAGCATACCAGCATATCTGGCATGCCTCTTCTCCTGTTATACCAAAGGGTTGCGCACTCGCATTGCCAGGCGCATCCGATGAACGAATGGCAGTGATATCAAAAGCAACCATATCCGCATTTCGCACCGTTGGCTCAATTTCCTGGATATTCGTTCTAACTTGCCCGACGCGGAATGTTCCAAAATACAACTTTTCCAAAATCGATACTGCGTGTGGATCGATAAGATACGATTGATAAGCCAAATGCGTATAGCTGAATAGGTAGTTCGGTTCATGTAATAATATCTTATGAATATGATGCCTGCTTTCAGGAGATTCCCTTTTTTCCTCTAAATCCAGGAAAGCATCAATATTCAACAAGCTGACAAGCTTGTCCATGGTTTCATAAGCACAGTATTGGCCATAGTCTATGTCATGAGATCCTCCGAGTATTATAGGCAGTACGTTGTGTTCCAATAACATCCGGCATACTTCGCTCACACGCACATAAGATTCACTTAAGTCATGGCCTATATTTAAATTGCCAAGGTCAACGATTCGGTAAGCCCCTGTTCCCTTTTTCAAATGATACAGTTTTTTTCGTATCTCATCAGGGGCGGAAGCAGTGCCCTTATTTAAATAGGTACCACGATCTTCTTTAATACCAAATAGCGCAATGTGCGCTCCCCGGTAATCAGGCATCTTTTCTGTAAAGGCATGAATACTCTTGAAAAAACTGGAAGGTGAAGTAATTTCCGAATAGAGCGCGTCGTCAATAGGAGAAAAAAGAATAGTAAGGTCCATAGGTGAGTAAAAATCAGGGTGAAGATACTATAAAGAAGAAACCTAAAAAGCCTGAATTTTGAAATTGTGTTAGTTGACGGCTCGAGCTCCGACTATACTACGCGAAGGAAGCAATAGAAAGCTGAACGGCCATATTGCTATTGAATGGGAGGGTTGGCACAAGAACTACTGAAAGACTGGTGATTCCAGCGATCCGCTAAAACAAAAAAGAGCCGGCTGTTATACCGGCTCAATTGCTTCCAAACCTATTTCTCGCAAACTAAACTAGCGTGTCAAACGGTAAGCGTATGTTACTGAAAGCAACCAATCAGCAAACGCTGCGTCGCCTATTGTATACGTTCCCGTCATTTCGGTCCTCGTTTTATCGATGGTATTTTGAACTCTGTTGCGATACAATGCGATCGGTACATTCACGCCAAACGTATGTTTCCCAGTGGTGTATACAACTGACGGTTCTAAAGAGATAATGTATCCGGGTCTTCTGAATCCCTGGCTTTCTCCAATTAGATCTTCTGCCGGGATACCTTCATACCGACCTCCTAATGCAAATTGAAATTGTTTGAAATGAAAACGTGCACCGAGTCTGAAAACATATTGATCCACCACAGAGAACTCATTTGATTTCACAATGCCGTTCGTGAGCGTCGGACTCCGCAATACTCCGTTGGTGTTCATAGGATTTGACAGGTATAGACCTGTGGTATAAATCGTAAACCAATGATTGAAATTATATGCGAGATCGTATTCCAGCACAAGTGCAAGGCCGCGATCACCCAGTTGTATGGACTGATCAACGACACGATAAACCAAGGAGTCTTGACCCTCCGAATCCAATTTGTGAAAGTGGTCTTTGGTTTCATAATTTCCTGTGGGCAGTTTCAGACCGAAGCCTAAAGTCAAATCTATTTTTGGTTTTTGGAGGGCAGCATAGTAGGCACTAATGCGAACATCACCCAAGCCTCTGGCTTGCGTATGAAAACGGGGATTGCCTGGAGTATTTCCGTAGTGTTCATATAACGAAGAGCGATCGATATTTAGGAATGGTATTATGGTAGACAACGACCAGCGTCTGCTTAACGAGTAAGCGATGCCGAACAACACCGAGTTATCATTATTAATAACTTCGGTTCCTTGTTCCACACGCTCTTCCTCTTCTTCGCTACCCCTGAAATGTTTATAAGACCGAAAGTATCTATAGTTCAAAGAGAATTGCCACGCATTCATTTGTACACTGTCGGCCGCACCCATCGACCAGGATGACATGTTACGCACAGCGACGCATCCCTGCGCATTTGAATCCAGAGCCGAACACATCAAAAGCGTCAATAACAACCCAAGCGAATATTGTAAACGTTTTTTCATAAAAATGCATTTAGTATTTGTGAATAAAATAAAGTCGAGTTCCGTCAAGCTCAGTATGCAAGCAGTTTGAGGAAGCATTACATCGTTCTGGCTATTGGAAGAAGAAAGAAATCAAACGAATGTTGACTTCTGCAAATACTAACAATGCTCGGGCGGCGGCGAGTCTATGGGAAAAACCGGTTGAATAATTACGAAATCATTAACCGCAAAACCCACATCGTATTTTAACACGAGATTCAATGAGGGAAGGGGGAAACTTGTGCCGTTAAAATCTTTGAAAAGTTTACCCATAAGGTCCATCGTATTCTTTGCGCTGGTGGGCAGGTTATTCGCCAGGTTGGTATATTCACTCATGGTACGATCGAGCCTTTTTTGCTGATGATCTTTTATACAAACCATGAACAATGTATCGTTTTCAACTTTTTGCTTAACGAGTTGATAATATTCTCCAAGGTATTCCACTTCGCCATTGGCCCTTTCATACTCAACATCGTGTACAGGATAAGGCAAAGAAACAGGGATTGTCAGCACTACCACGGCCTCTGAAGAATAGGCGTCCGCGTCTAAGCGATGCAGCAAATCGCTCTTAGCTTGCGATCGAAGTGCCCAAAAAACTACATGATATCCCGCTACGTTGAACAGGAAAATTACCAAAAAGAATATGGCAACTGTTTTTTTCAGGTCTTAGGTCGTTTGGACCCACTAGTTAGCAAAAATTCCGGATCTTATCAACAAAAAGACTAGCCTCCAAAGTCGTCAAATCTGACGTTTTCCTTAGGGATACCCATTTCATCCAGCATTTTCAGAACTGCAGCATTCATCAAGGGAGGACCGCAGAGGTAATATTCGACGTCTTCCGGTGACGGATGATTCTTAAGGTAATTGTCGTATAAACACTGATGAATAAATCCAGTATAGCCGTCAGCATCTTTATCCTCAAGACTTTTCTTTACTTTCCATTTGTCTTCGGGTAACGGTTCAGAAAGTCCGATATTGAATTGGAAGTTGGGGAACGCGTTTTCAATTTTTCTAAAGTGGTCAACATAAAAGAGCTCCTTTTTGGAACGTCCACCATACCAATAAGACACTTTGCGTTTTGTTTTTTCAGTGTGGAACAGGTGAAAAATCTGAGCACGAAGGGGCGCCATTCCTGCCCCACCACCAATGTAAATCATTTCACGTTGGGTAGGATTAATGTGGAACTCGCCATACGGTCCTGAAATGGTTACTTTGTCACCAGGTTTGCGCGCAAAGATATACGAAGAGCAGATGCCGGGATTCACGTCCATCCACTTGTTGTTGGCACGATCCCAGGGTGGTGTAGCAACCCGAATATTAAGCATCACAATATTGCCTTCTGCGGGGTGATTGGCCATGGAATAGGCCCTGAAAATGGGCTCCTCATTCTTCATTTTCAGATCCCAAAGTTTGAACTTATCCCAATCTGATTGAAAGACATCTGGTTTATGACCCAGCTCAGGATGTGGTGCAATGTCGATGGTCTTATAATCGACAGTAGTAAGTGGAACGTCTATCTGAATATATCCGCCAGCTTCAAATTTTAAACTTTCTCCTGGAGGTAGCTTAACAACGAATTCTTTAATAAACGTGGATACGTTGTAGTTCGAAACAACTTCACATTCCCATTTCTTAATCCCGAATATTTCATCTGGTATCCGGATGTTCAAGTCCTGTTTAACCTTTACCTGGCAACCCAAGCGCACGCGCTCCTTTTTTTCCTGTCGTGTCAGATGGCCTTGTTCTGTAGGAAGGACGTCGCCCCCACCAGACTCCACAACACATTTGCACATCGCACACGTCCCGCCTCCACCGCACGCGGAAGGAAGGAATATCTTTTCGTTGGCTAATGTGGATAGCAAAGAACTTCCCGCGGAAACGGTCAGCGTCTTTTCACCATTAATAATGATCTTCACAGGCCCGGATTGCACCAATTTTTTTTGTGCAAAAAGCAGCATGAACACCAACAACAAAATAATTATGGTAAAAGCTACAATGGAGGATATAATGATCATTTCGCAACCAGATTTTACGGCTACAAATATATTGAGCACATGCTACAATCGGCAGTAAAATCCAGTTTTTTACACCTCCGAGAATAAAAAATTGTGAGCTATTTCCGGGTTTTCTCAGGACACGGATTCAGCAACAATGGATGCGGTATCAACCTTAACTTCGTGTTTCGGAGTAAATGTTGCCCCCGGAGCCAGTATTATGCCTACGCCGTCCAACAGCGACCATTCCTGTAACTTTATCAAACTCACTTTTCCAACCATATACTGCTTGCCATGAGACGCATAGCCAGATTCAAATTCGTCAAACTCTCCAATTGAAATATTTACCCCTTTCTCGAAACTTACAAATGCCTCCACCACAAGGTGATTTGAGAATTGCAGGTTGGTCAATTGATGTAACTTTTTATACTCGTACTGATAATCGTACGTGAGTGCAGAAATATCCGAAAGCACAGCCGACCCCGTTGGATAACTGCCCGCACCCTTACCAACAAAGAGTTGCTTTTCCGCAAATGCACTTTCCAATTGCACAGCGTTATATTCATTGCGTACGGCGTAGAGCGGATGTGTCGGTTCAATGAATTGTGGTGCCACAAAACCAAACACGCGATCTTGAATTTTAAACGCCCGCGCGACAAGCTTAATTGCATAATGATTGTCGTATGCGAATTTTAAGTCCAGGTCCGATATGCGGTCGATACCGATATTGATAATGTTCTCAGGCTTCACAAACACACCAAAGGTATGCGCTATTGCTATGGCGAGTTTAAATTTTGGATCGTATCCTTTAACATCCAGGCTGGGATCGGATTCAGCAAAGCCCAGAGCTTGTGCCTGCTGCAATGCTTCCTCATAACTTTTCTTTTCCTCGAAAACTTTTGTGAGGATGTAATTAGTAGACCCATTAAATATTCCCTCTATGCCCGTGAGCAAATCATTATCATAATATTCCTCGAGGTTCCGAATGATTGGAATACTGCCGCATACCGCGCCCTCGTATAAAACAGGTTTGCCATACTGCTGCTGCAGCCTGTAAATTTCCTCTAGATGCTCCGCCAACATTTTCTTATTTGCCGTCACAACCGCTTTTCCATTTTGCAAAGCTGCTTTGACAATCTCGAAGGCAGCGTCCGCATCGTCTATCAATTCAACAACGACATCGATGCCGGGATCATTTAGCACATCATCTTTCTCAAAAGTAAATATGCCCTCTGGCAGAGAGCGCGTCTTATTTCGATTCTTTACGCAGATTTTTTTTATTTCAGCTTTAATGCCCTGTGTCTTATTCAAAACATGATAGAGTCCTTGGCCGACACATCCAAAGCCGAATAAGCCCAGCGTCAGGTGTCGATGCTTAATGTGCCCGTTGTATTGTAAAGTATTTTCCGGTGTCATTGATAGTGTAAAATTATGGTTAGACTCTTACGCGCACTGAAACGTGATCCTGCGCAAAAAACTTTTTTATATGACTACTTAATTGTTCAAACTCTACCAAAAATCCGTCATGTCCGTAGAGGGAGGACATTACCTCCAGCCTTGCATTTGTAATATTATCCGCTAAGAACTTTTGCTCCTGTAGTGGAAACAAAATATCGCTGTCTATACCGACGACCAGTGTCTGGGCTTTGATGTGACGCAATGCTTCTGCAATACCAGATCGATTACGGCCAACGTTATGGCTATCCATCATAGTGGATAGTCCCCAATAAGTGAACGCGTTAAAACGATTTGCTAACTTCTGACCTTGATACCGCTGATAGGTTGCGGCCCTGAATTCCTCAAGCGTTTCATTATTTTTTTCCGCCTGAGTTTGGTTGTAGGTATTATAGAACCGGTAAGAAATCATTCCAATCGCACGAGCAGCCTTGAGCCCTTCGATGCCGGCGCGCTGATCGTTTTCCTTCCAGGTACGATCGGCTTCTATAGCCATACGCTGTGCTTCATTGAAAGCTATTCCCCAGGGAGAATGACTTGCATTGGTAGCGATCGGTATGATGTGTTGAAAAACATCGGGCTTATGAATTGCCCACTCCAACACTTGTTGGCCCCCAAGAGAACCACCTATCAGGGTATGAACGGTTTCCAGCCGAAGTTCCTGACGTAACAGATCGAAAGCCTGAATCACGTCACGGTTCGTAACCGATGGGAATGTATGGTAGAATGGTTTGCTCGTCTTGGGATTAAGAGACAGAGGACCTGTCGACCCATAACATCCACCCAGTACGTTAGCACAAATGATAAAATAGCGATTCGGATCAAAAAACCTTCCTTCATCGAAGAGGCCGCTCCACCAATCCGTAAAGTCGGAACTCCCAGTTAGCGCGTGGCAAATCCAAACTACATTGCTACGATCAGCATTAAGTTTGCCAAGCGTGGTGTATTTGAGTTGAAATCCCGGCAACGATACGCCGGATTCCAATGCAAAATCTTGTTGATAGTGAAAAGTGTGATCGTTTTTCTCCATATTCTTACCCCTGCACCTGCTCCTCGATGGAGAAGTACAAGACCTGTTTAAACTTCAAAATTCTTTTACAAGTTGCCGGCCTCTCAAAGAGAGGCCGGTGCAACTTTTATGATACTAATTCACCTTCAAATACCTTTTCAAAAGCCTGTTGTAAATCTGCTTTGAGATCATCAATATGCTCTGTGCCTACTGATATTCTCAACTGATTTGGCAAAACTCCCGCTGTAGTTTGTTCACTTTCGCTGAGCTGCTGATGCGTTGTCGCAGATGGCTGAATGATTAATGTTTTAGAGTCGCCGAGGTTCGCAAGGTGACTTAGCAATTTTAAATTATCGACAAATTTCGTCGTGTGTTGTTTGGTACCCTTCACGGTAAAAGACAATACGGCGCCAAAACCATTTCTCAGATATTTTTTTGCCAGTTTGTGATAAGGGCTGCTTTCTAAGCCTGGGTAATTTACACTTTCAACCAACTCATGTTTCTCAAGCCATTGCGCAAGTAACAGAGCATTATCCACCGCGCGTTGTACACGAAGCGACAACGTCTCGAGACCTTGTAAAAATAAGAACGAATTAAATGGGCTCAAGGAAGGACCAAGATCCCTAAGACCCTCGACTCTGGCTCTGATTATAAAGGCTATGTTGGGTAGCCCGAGTGGGTTTCCTTCTCCGAACACGTCCCAAAATTTCAAACCATGGTAACCTTCGGATGGCTCCGTAAATTGAGGATATTTACCATTGCCCCAATTATAATTTCCACCATCAACAATTACACCACCTATTGAGTTGCCATGGCCGCCTATCCACTTCGTTGCGGACTCAACAACCACGTTAGCCCCATGTTCAAACGGACGGAATAAATATCCGGCAGCGCCAAAAGTATTATCAACAATGAGCGGCAGGTCATATTTTTTTGCGAGAGCCGCAATTGCCTCAAAATCCGGAATATTGAAACCAGGATTTCCAATAGTCTCTAAATAAATTGCCTTGGTATTTCTGTCGATATGTTTCTCGAATGAGTCAGCTTTATCCCCGTCTGCGAATCTTACGTCAATGCCTAGACGTTTAAATGCAACCTTAAATTGATTGTACGTCCCCCCGTATAACAAAGAAGTTGATACGAAATTATCACCCGCCTGAAGGATATTGTTTAGGGCTAACAATTGTGAAGCTTGTCCGGAAGCAACCGCTAATGCTGCAACGCCACCTTCAAGCGCCGCGACACGTTTTTCAAAAACGTCGGTCGTGGGATTCATGATACGTGTATAAATATTTCCGAATTCTTTTAATGCAAATAAATTTGCACCGTGCTCCGAATCCCGGAATGTAAATGATGTAGTCTGATAAATAGGAACAGCGCGTGAACGTGTTGTTGGATCAATTTCGTGTCCCGCATGTAGCTGAAGGGTTTCAAAATGTAAGCTTGACATATGTTTTATATTTTAAAGATGATAGATGTTGTTCAATGAGGGGTTAAAATAGCCGTAACCAGACTTGCCTGTCACATGGCAGGGTCATAGGCTATGTGTTGCTGAAAGGAGGTACTCACTTAACAGCAACAACGGCAACAACAACACATGCAAGCATCATCGTTGCTAATCATGCTATCAATAAAATACAGAAAGCTTTTGAAGTAAGCACGGAGACGTACGTAGGTCGTTCCTGGAATAAGGCTTTGAATGATTCTCTTCATTTTTAACCGGTTTATAGTTCTCCCATCATTGATGAGAAGTCAGGATTTAGCACCTTTCTTATTTAGGAGGTTGCTAGCGTTTCTTAGAGCCTGTCTCTCCGCGCTTCTTTATAAATCGATTAAGCGATGTGCTTATTCGACTTTGAGACTACAAACGTAGGGTCTGAAAGGAAGGTTTGCAAGCGATGCTAAATCTTTTTTTGAATTCTAACCCGCTCACAATTGTTCGGAAGCTGGCTGAAATCTTCTTTTTTAGAATAATGGAAACGTTTTAGAAAAAATTTTAGTGTATGAAATTTCTGACCCTTGTCAGACAGGATATAGCAACGGAAATCAAATCATTAACGGCACATTTAGCGTCGTATTTAACACAACATTAACAGAATGCTTGATGGCGCCCTGCCAAATGCATGAATGAGAATTATGTTTCGGAGGCGTCGTATATGGCACTCTATGTAAGCATGCCGCCGTCTACCTGGATTACCTGCCCTGAAATATAAGTCGACATATCAGACCCAAGAAAAACACAAGCGTCTGCAACGTCTTGAGGTTTACCTCCGCGTTTTAACGGTATTGCATCACGCCACGTTTGCACCGTCTTTGGGTCTAGCTTTTCAGTCATTTCGGTTTCGATAAAGCCTGGTGCTACTGCGTTGGAACGGATACCTCTCGAACCCAACTCCAGGGCCACTGATTTTGTAAATCCGATGATACCTGCCTTGGACGCTGCGTAGTTCGCCTGACCAGCATTACCCTTCAATCCGACTACCGACGTCATGTTAATAATCGAGCCGCCTTTTTGTTTCATCATCTGTTTCGTTACTGCTTTAACAGTATTAAAACAGGACTTTAAATTAACGGCGATCACTTTATCCCACATAGCTTCATTCATGCGAAGAAGCAATGTGTCTTGCGTGATCCCAGCATTATTAATAAGAACGTCCAACGCACCGAAATCGGCTATGACGGCATTGATCAAATTTTCAGCCTGCGAAAAGTCGGCGGCATCAGAACGATACCCTTTGGCCTTTATGCCTTTTGCGGTAAGCTCAATCTCCAAGGCAAGGCCTTGTTCTACACTGGACAAATAGGTAAAGGCTACATTTGCTCCTTCCTCGGCATAGCGATGGGCGATCGCTTTGCCTATTCCTTTTGATGCTCCTGTTATCAGTGCAGTTTTTCCTTGAAGTAAATTCATATAAAATTCACAGCCCACGGTCGGCCATCAACGCTTTAAGTTCATCCGTTACTTTTCAAAAGTAGCCGAATTCTGTTAAAATACATCGAATGACGAGTATTTCCTCTGTTAATTGGCACTCAGATGTTTCAATAAACAGCATTTAAATCCGAAACTTTTTGAAAGAGCGAGCAGGAGTTTATCTTTGGCAGCGAATTTTAAATCTAATACAATGTCAAAATATGATCTTATCGTGATCGGAAGTGGCCCGGGCGGCTATGTCGCTGCAATCAGAGCTTCTCAGCTTGGGATGAAAGTGGGTGTTGTGGAGAAAGCCGAGCTAGGGGGAATTTGTTTGAATTGGGGTTGCATCCCGACAAAGGCCTTACTAAAAAGTGCAAATGTTTTTGAATATATCCAGCACGCTAAAGATTATGGCATTGACTTAAAAGATGCTAAACCAGATATCGCCGGGATGGTCAAACGAAGCCGTGACGTCGCGAACGGAATGAGTAAGGGAGTACAATTCCTTTTCAAAAAAAATAAGATTGATCAGATTACCGGCTTCGGAAAACTCAAAAAAGGACAGAAAGTTGAAGTAACTGATGGAGAAGGAAAAAAAACAGA
>DASQTN010000144.1:0-5585 GCA_035641895.1 Chryseolinea sp.
TCGTCGTGTTGAAGTGGCCATCTATGCGAACAAAAAGATGAAGAAGCTAGCCGAAAACGGAGAGTTGGGCCAGTAACATCGATAAAAAACTGAAACAGTGTCAATGGCCGTATGGTCATTGACACTACAGTTTCTTTAAAAGATAAATGTGAACATAAGATCTAAGGAGCCGTATTGGCTCTTAAAAAATGGAATTATTAATTCTTATCCATCGCTACAAGAAAATATTGGATGTGATGTATTGATTGTGGGAGGGGGAATAACAGGAGCGTTGATGGCTTATCAACTTTCCAGTGAGGGTTATAAAACTATAGTGATTGACAAGAGGGACGTTGGTACGGGAAGTACTAGTGCTACGACATCAATGGTACAATTTGAGTTGGATGTACCATTGTATTTGCTAAGCGAGCAGGTGGGTAAACAAAGTGCATTTGAGATTTACATCGGTGCGGCGAATGCCGTCAAAAAACTAGAACGTCTCCTAAACTCACTAGCGATAAAATGTGGATTCGCAACGAAGGACAGTCTACATTTTGCGAGCAGCAAGGAGGATGCTGGGAACTTGTTAAAAGAATTCGGGTTCCAAAAAACGGCTGGTTTACCGGTCAAATGGTTGTCCAAAGATCAGGTCTTCTCGAATTATGGCCTAATAAGCGAGGGTGGAATGTTATCTGAAATTGCGGCGAGCATGGATGCTTATCAAATGACCGACGGGTTGTTCCAGTATTGTATTAAACATTTTGGATTGAGAGTATACGATCATACAGAATTGGAGTCGGTGGAATACCGAGAGACCAAAAATTTGGCTGTGGTCGATAGTGGCGCTGTCATTGAATGTCACGTTTTGGTATATACAACTGGTTATGAGTCTCACGAGTTAATCCAAAACGGCATCGGAAAATTGATTAGTACTTATGCTTGCATCAGTGAACCTTTTGAAAACGTTCCGAACATTCTTTCACAAACAGTTTTTTGGAATACAGAAAGCCCGTATTTCTACTTCAGAACGACAATGGATAACAGGATTCTAATTGGTGGCGAGGACGAAAATTTTAAAAACCCTGAACGGCGGGATTCGCTTATCGAAGAAAAGGAAATAGCTCTTGTCGATAAGTTTCAACAGCTAATGCCTGGTACTTCCTTTGTTCCGGATTTTAGTTGGGCGGGTACGTTTGGAGCAACGAAGGACTCCCTTCCGTACATTGGACCGCATCCTGATTTTCCGAATAGTTACTTCATGCTGGGATTTGGCGGAAACGGAATCACCTTCAGCGTTATGGGAATGGAAATATTGTCCAACGCAATTGCGGGTAAAGCCAACAAATTTTTAGAGTATTTCAAGTTTAGGAGATAAATAAAACGCTAGAGGTATGGAACTGAATAATAAAGACAAGGTAAAGGAGTTGGTTAGCCGCTCACGGGTTGGAATGTTGGGAACAGTGGAAGCAGGGTTCATTCGATTTAGACCGATGTCCCACGTAGATATCGACGATGACGGAAATATCTGGTTTTTTACTTCAAAGGATTCATGGAAAGCTGAGGATATTCAACGGAATCCAACGGTACAGCTAATATACGTTAACGAAGGGGATAGCCTTTATCTCAGCATTGAAGGTACTGCACAACTCTCATACGATACCCAACGGATGAAGGAACTGTTTAATCCTTTTGTTAAGGCGTGGTTTCCAAAAGGGTTAAAAGATCCCTCCCTCGCATTGCTAAAAGTGCATCCTCATGAAATGGAATATTGGTCAAATGATGACTCCAAAGTTTTGACTTATTTAAAGGTATTGGTGGCGGCAGCAACTGGTTCAGAACCATCAGTTGGAGACCATGGAAAAGTAGTGATCTAGTAAATATGCAGAAAGCAAATCCGAAACGGAAAATCCGTCCATCACGCGTAGTTCGGTCACCACAAGGTAAAGAGGCGCGGATGGAACCAGAACCCATTTATGAAAAGGAAAAAACCTATCAACGGCTTGAGGGAAAGGTTGCTATCGTAACTGGTGGAGACAGTGGGATAGGAAGAGCCGTCTCGATTGCTTTCGTAAAGGAGGGCGCGCTGGTTTGTATATCTTATCGCAGTGATCACAAAGACGCGAAAGAAACGGCGAAAAGAATAAAAGAGCTGGGCGGACAATGTTTACTAATCGCCGGCGATATAAGCGAGGAAAATCATTGTAAAAAAATAATCCGGACTGTGCTTACAAGCTGGAAGAAGGTCGATATTATAGTAAACAATGCAGCTGTTCAATTTCCCCAAAAGAAGCTACAAAAAATCACAGCTCGTCAATTGATGAGAACGTTTGAGGTAAATGTATTTTCCCAGCTTTATTTAATAAAAGCCGCGGAGAAATATTTACGGAAGGGTGCCACGATCATTAATACAACGTCGGTCACTGCCTATCGGGGGAGCTCTCATCTTATCGACTATGCCGCTACAAAAGGCGCTATCGTGTCGATGGTTCGATCGTTGGCTGCTTATTTTTCGGATAAAGGGATCAGAGTAAATGGTGTCGCACCCGGACCTGTATGGACACCACTCATTCCTACTACATTCAGCGCAAAGGAAGTGGCCACCTTTGGTTCTGATACGCCGCTAAAACGGGCGGCCGATCCGGTGGAGATAGCATATGCGTATGTATTCCTAGCAAGCGACGATGCTTCTTATATTACAGGACAAGTACTACATCCAAACGGTGGCGAGATAGTGAACGCCTGATGGGTACACGATTTCTCCCATTGTAGAATAACTACCTCAAATTTTAAATATTTTGGTCCTGTTTACCCTATGAACATACTGGTATATTTTTCGCCATATCACAGTTGCATCGTTGATTTTAATTACTTGCTCAAAACAGAATTACCACCTCTTAAAAAAATGATATGAAAACGAAAACACATGCCCGTGCCAATGGTTCTAACGCGGCGAAAAGTTCATCGCGTAGTTCTAAAAATTCCAAGGAAACGTTGGAAGATATATTTGAAGATACCTTAAAGGATATTTATTGGGCTGAAAAACATCTTACGAAAGCCCTCGCCAAGATGTCAAAGGCTGCCTACAATGACGAACTAAAAGATGCCTTTAATACCCATATGGAAGAAACCGAAAGGCAAATAGGAAAGTTAGAAAAATGCTTTGAGCTTCTGGGGAAAAAAGCTGTAGCGAAAAAATGTGAGGCGATGGAAGGCTTGATCAAAGAAGGTGAAGAGCAAATTGAAGAGCATGATGAAGGCCACCCGCGTGACGCTGCACTTATTGGCGCTGCGCAAAAGGTCGAACACTACGAGATTTCAGCATACGGCACTCTTCGAACGATGGCCAATGTCTTAGGCATGGCGCAGTGCGCGGAAATCTTAGAAGAAATTAAGGACGAGGAAGCCGAGACCGATGTAAAGCTTACAGAGTTGGCGGATAAGATTAATCAGCTTGCCTGTGAAGTCGACGAAGAAGAAGTTTAATTAGTAACCTGTAAAAAGAAAAGAGGCTGCCTTCGGGTGGCCTTTTTTTTTGACTGATGGCGACGGATCTAAAAACGCTGGAAATGATTTTCACTGCGCTAGAATTAATGCATTTATTTACACTAGGTGTAGACAATAGCATCAAACATAAAACTTTGTGGTAAGCCAGCCCCATTTTACACACGATTTTTGAGGAAAAGTAAGTGTTTTTGAGTTTGGCAAGATTTTTAATCACTTAGTTTCAAAGAAGATAATTGTATGAAAACAACTGCGAACGACAGAGATAAATTTGATTCAACCGAAAAAATGCCAACGCTATCTGAAAAGATAAATACCGCATTACAACACGGTTTTACTGAGAATTTTAAAGTAACTGCCCGTGGACTTACAGATGAAATGGGTGGCAAATTTTACTCAGCCTCTGAGATTCATATTCCTAACTTTCATCGATTTGAAGGATACTCAGATCCACAAGACAATGCAATCCTCTATTGGATTGAGACGTCAGACGGTCGAAAGGGAATTTTAGTTGACGCATACGGCGCATATGCCGATGTAAAGGTTAACAACTTTATACGTGAGGTGGAAGATATTCAGAAGAAGCGAAAATAGTTTGAATAGAAACCAACGTTAACCATAAAGTCATGCGCCCCACTATTAAGTTAGTTTCGGACAAGCTGAGTACCGTCAAACCTAGACCCGAAATTCCTACCATAACATTCAATAGATTGTGCTATAGTTACCTCAACAACGATTGGGTGATGGTAATCTCCTCCTGCTGTACTTTAGCGACGACGCTTTTTATGCTATTGCTTTCATTCAATAATAATCTTAATATTAAGTATTAAGATAACATTATTCGTATAAGCTGTGCAGATAAGCCGGATTGAGTCAGTCAAAATGCATCGGAATTATAAACGCACGGCTGCAATCGCCAGTTTGGAATACGTTACCGATGGCAGTCCAGGTATAATTCGCGCTAAGGCCGGCTCAGGCTTCACTTACTCTTTTAAAGGAGTTACCGTTAAGGACAAAGAAATTCTTAATAGAATAAAGCGGCTTGTCATTCCACCGGCGTGGACAAAAGTTTGGATTTGCCCGAGTATCAACGGTCACATTCAGGTGACGGGTTATGACATAAAAAATCGTAAACAGTATAAGTACCATCCCAGTTGGAACACCGTTCGGAATCAAACGAAATTTCACAGGCTATATGAGTTTGGAAAGGTGCTTCCGCAGATGAGAAGGAAGATGGAGGATGACATTACACACTCCATGTTGTCGAAAGAAAAAGTATTGGCGACAGTCGTAAGCCTTATGGAACGTACTTTCATTCGAATTGGAAATAGCGAATATGAAAGATTATATGGATCGTATGGCTTGACGACCCTAAAGGATGGACATGTCGATATTAATGGTGCAACTCTTAAATTTGCGTTCAAAGGTAAAAAAGGCGTTTACCATTCCGTAACATTAAAAAATAAACGGCTGGCTAAAATTGTGCAGGCATGTAAAGACATTCCCGGAAAAGAACTTTTTCAGTATTTTGATGAAAACGGGGTGCGCTGTTCAATTGATTCCGGCATGATCAATAATTATATCCGGGAAGCTACAGGCAAAGATTTTTCAGCGAAGGATTTTAGGACGTGGGCCGGGACTCTCTCAATTCTTAGTTCTTTCAAAGCGCTTGGTGCGGCCAAAACACTGGCAGAAAAAAGGAAGAACATAGTTTCTGCGTTAGATGAGGTGAGTTCGAAGCTGGGTAATACGCGTACCATCTGCAAAAAATATTATGTACATCCCCAGATTATTCGTCTATACGAGGAAGATAACCTCCAAAGGTACCTGAACGAATTAGATGCTATTGAAAAGCCCGATGATGTTAGCGATCTCACTCAGGAAGAAAAAGTGCTGATGAAGATTCTGAAAAAACTTTAGATCCTTCGTTGCCCTCTCCTTGTTTTCTCCATTGTAATCTCAACCAACCAATTATTACATTATGAAAACCAAAGAGAATGGAGGCAATGGGAATGGCTCAAAGTCACGCATTAATAAAAGGGTACCACACACTCGCGATAGTTTTTTCGATCGAATTGCTACAGCCACAACAAGAGCTGCAGGCC
>DASQTN010000145.1:0-4175 GCA_035641895.1 Chryseolinea sp.
AACACCAATTTCCTTTTTACGCTGCTCGGCTGAATAGGAAACTAACCCAACCAGTCCCATAATCGCAATCGAAATTGAAAGCCCTGTAAAGATTAGAAACAGTCCGGCAATCCTTTGCTCCTGCTTGTACTGGTTTGCGACGTCCTCATCATAGAATGAATATGAAAGGGGAACTGCTTCAGCAAGTTTATTCCATTGCTTTTTAATTTCGCTCACGAGCTTGGGAAGATCCTCCGTCTTATATCTTATTAACGCAACACGGTTGCTACCAAACATATTGGATTCGGTATGATAAAACATAAATGGAAAAATATTCTGGCGCAATGAGTGCAGATGAAAGTCCTTCGCTACACCTATGACTTCCTGGGCCCCTATGTCATCGCCGATGTAACGTATTTTTTTTCCAATGGCCTCCTTGGGCGTCCAGCCGATTAGCTTACAAGTGGTCTCAGTGATGATGATAGTGTTTTTGTCAGCTGGCCGGTTTTTATCAAATGCCCTGCCTTCGACTAAAGATATTTTAGTTGTCTCAAAAAAATGTTCGTCAATTTTGTAATGAGCAATTGATAATTTCCGATCACTTCCTTCGGGCACATAAAGATCTTCCGCCCTACCCCTGATATCCATTGACAACGAAGCATCGATAACGCCTGGAATGCGCGATACTTCTTCACGAAAAGATTCGAGTTGATTTCCCAATTTGTCAGCATAGTCGATTACCAATAAATTCTCCCTGTCAAATCCAACACTTTTGGATTGAAAAAACTGCAATTGCTGAAAGACGACAAGCGTTATTACCATCAACACGATGGAAATTGTAAACTGGAATATGACAAGCGAATTTCTGAACTTCGAACTCTTCAGTCCTGATAGCAGTTTGCCTTTTAAAACTTCCGAAGGCTTGAAAGATGTTAGGTAAAATGCAGGGTAGAGCCCTGCCAGAAAGCCCACTACCAAAGGCGTTACAATAAGAAGTACTGCAATAGTGGGAATATTAACCGCTGAAAAAGATATTTGAACTCCAATGATCGGCTGAATAATCAATCTCAGGATCTCCATGATTCCCAAACCAAACAACATGGATACAATTGCCATCAACACGTGTTCGATCTGAAACTGAAGAATCAGCGATTTTCTTAAGACACCTAACGTCTTTTTGACGCCAACCTCCTTTGCCCTTTTCGTGCCCCGAGCTGTTGATAAATTTATAAAGTTGATGATAGCGATGAGCAGGATGAAGAAGCCCACAACACTAAAGACATATACATACATAATGTTGCCATTTGGCCCCAACCGGTTTCCGATCTCCGCAGACAGCAGATGGATGTCTTTAACAGGATGTAAATACATATTCCAGCCACCACGTTCCTTTTTAAATGCATCATAATCCATGTGCAGCTTTTGGAACGTAGGCAGAGCATGTTTATCAGGGAAATTTTTAAGCTTGGCTTGAAGAGCCGTTACGTCTGTTTTTGGTTTTAATTTCACATAGGTGACTACTTGCGTAAAGATCCAACTCCACTCATACTCCTTCATCGCCGGATTGGTAGGCATGGAAATCAAATAGTCAAAGTGGAAGTGCGAATTTGTCGGTTGTAATTCGGTAACACCAGTTACCTCTACCGTTGTGCGGCTATCCCCCATCTGAATCATTTTACCCAATGCCGGCTCATTACCGAAAAGTCTTTCGGCAGCTTTGTCCGAAAGAACAACTTTACCAGTACCTAAAAGCGCACTTGCTGCATCGCCTTCTCTAAGTTTGAAATCAAAAAATGAAAAGAAATTAGAATCGGCTGCAAGGACTATATTTTCATTGATGGCCACCACATTCCCGTTCGACTTTGTATAGCGAATCACCTGTTCCCCTGGCGTGTTAACTCTTAAGATCTCTTCAATTTCAGGAAGATCACTGCTAAGGCTGAAGGCAACGGCCGGGCCGGTGGAGTTGAAAATGCCACCCTCGGGATCCCAGATATTCGTTTGTGTAACGCAATACATCCGGTCAATATCCGGATGAAAATTGTCGTAGCTTAATTCGTGAGCCACATATAAAAATATTACCATGGAAGTGCCTAACCCCAGGGCCAGACCAAACATCTTAATGAGGGCATAATATTTCTCCCTAAGAATACTTCGAATCGCTGTTTTTAGATAGTTCTGAAACATATAAGTGTTGAGGTATTGGGGTTCTAAGTGCTGAAGTTATTCAGTCCGCAATGCGTCGATTGGGTTGGCTTTTGCTGCGCGTATCGACCGATAACCAATGGTGAGCATAGAAATTAATAGCGTGAGAAGCAGTCCGGCCAAAAATTCAAGTCCACTGATGTTGTATTTATAGGCAAAATTACTGAGCCATTGTTGCATGAAGTAATAAGTCAATGGAGTCGAAAGTAAAAAAGAAATTCCTATTAACACGATAAATTCCTTCGATAACATGCTGACAATTTGGAACACAGAGGCACCAAAAGTTTTGCGGATACCGATTTCTTTAATTTTCTGCTGCACCATGAACGACACCAATCCAAACAAGCCGATACAACCTATGAAAATCGCTACAGTCGAAAAGAATCCCATCGTATATGAATTTTGTCTCTCAGCGTCGTAAAACTTCGAAATTTGTTCGTCAAGAAAAGTATACTCGAAAACATAGTTCGGATAAACGCCTTGCCAGGTGTCCTGAATTTTTTGAATTGTCTGTTGCATATTGGCAGTATTTAGCCGGACGGCCCCCACGAAGTATGCCGTTGTCCCCGCCAATACAATTACCGGAGACAGCTCATTTTGAAGAGGCGTTGCATTAAAATCCTTAATGATACCAGTTATCACAGCTTTATTGTCCCACATATTTACGGCAATCCCGATAGCTTCCTCTGGCTGTTGAAACCCTAATGCTTTTGCGAATTTTTCGTTGACGACAAACCGGTTGGCTGAGTCAGATTTTACCAAATTCTCGCCGTGTATGAGCGTAATGCCGTAGGTGTCCAAATATCCTTCATCAGCAAACTTCACGTTGGTATATTCCTTTATCATCTTATCACCCACAGTTGCCTCAAAATCACCTCCCCAGGAACTCTCTGAAGTAGCACCCGTGTTACTCATTGCCACGTTCTCCACACCTGGAATGACCGATAACCGCTCTTTTAATGTTTGAATTATTTCGGGTTTATTTTCTGGCAAAAGAAATTCGACAACAGCTTCACTATTAATACCCAATGGCTGCGCCATAAAATGGTTGATTTGTTGTGTGATTATGATAGTAATAATGACCAATCCCTGTGCAATGAAAAGTTGAAAGATGATAAGCCCGCGGCGAAGGGTAAGACCCTCACCATACGCCGAGGACATTCCACTCTTCAAAGTTTTAGCGGGTTGAAATCTTGAAAGCCTTATGGCTGGATAAAATCCGGCGAGCGCTGTGACAATAATGGGAAGGACGATCAGATATGCAACCGTAACACCATCCAACATCCCGAAAAAGCTAAGGCGGTACGTTAAGATCGGACTAAGATTGATCAACAATAATTCCGCCAGCCCCGCGGAAATAAGCAAGGCAATGATTGATATAATATAAGTCTCTCCCATGAATTGCCATATGAGCTGGCTATGACTACTGCCCAATGTTTTACGAACTCCCGCTTCCTTAGATCGTTTGACGATTAACACTGTATTGAGGTTAATAAAATTGATACAGGCTGTGAGCAACAATAAAAGTCCGATAAGTGATAGTGATAGCAAAGTTACTTTTGACACCACGCGCGAGCCAAAATTCTGAAAGCGGGTGTCGGTATGTATCTCCGACAAAGGCTGAAGAAAGTACCTTCTGTATTTACCATCTTCTTCGTTGTTTCCCGTAAAATATTTTAAATGCCAGTCCTTCAGTTTTGCCTCAAAAGCCTCTTTCGAAGTTTTTTCATTCAATTTTATCATGCAGTTTATGCTTGAGGAAGTTGCGCTCCAGCCGTCCCATCCTCGCTTATCTTTGCCTAGCCGGGCAGATAGAATCATTCGAAAGGGAAAATCGGTGTTGAGTGGTGGATCTGCGACTACTCCTGTCACCGTAACATCGAATTGGTTGTTAAAATTAAACACCTTGTTTAATGCGGACTCATCACCGAAATATTTTTTAGCAAGGGAAGCCGTAAGTACAACGGTCTTTTCTTTCAGCAGTGCATCGC
>DASQTN010000146.1:0-3206 GCA_035641895.1 Chryseolinea sp.
GGTCCTTTAGCTGAAGTTCTGTGTCGATGATCTCTTTGTCTGACACCGGATCAACCTTACCGTCAACATGCACAATATTTTCATCTTCAAAACACCGCACTACGTGCACAATCGCATCCACTTCCCGGATGTTGGCCAGAAACTGGTTCCCTAACCCCTCGCCTTTGCTGGCGCCTTTTACGAGACCAGCGATGTCTACAAACTCTATTGTCGTGGGCAGAACCCGTTGCGGCTTTACCAGTGCTTCAAGAATTTTTAGGCGATTATCAGGTACTGAAATTACGCCGACATTGGGCTCAATCGTACAAAAAGGAAAGTTTGCTGCCTCAGCCTTGTTATTGGAAATTGCATTAAATAAGGTCGATTTTCCAACATTTGGCAGCCCTACTATTCCGCACTTAAGTCCCATAGATAAAGAATTCTGATTTAAGGGCGCAAATATAGAAAAAGTCCAGAGTCAACCGTTCACAAGACTGTGGATCATGACTATAAATTTAAGGCAAAACCGTCGCAGGGAACACCGATCAAAACAAAAAAGCCCTCGATCTCTCGAGGGCTTTTTTATAGATTTAGATTAGGTAGGTAAAAATTTTCAGGGATTTATTCCCATTTAAGTTCTGTATCAAGTCCATTTTTTTGAGGCGCTGCCTCGGCAGTTTCCTCTCGTTCATGGGCATGGTCAAATTGTGTAAAATCTACGCCAGGCATCAATTCAGTTTTTACATGGTTTACGGTACTGGAAAGAGCCTCTAAAAACTTATTAAAATCTTCTTTATACAAGAAAATTTTATGCTTTTCGTACGTAAATCCATCCTCTTTAAAGCGTTTTTTGCTTTCTGTGATCGTTAAGTAATAGTCATTTGACCGAGTTGACTTAACGTCAAAAAAGTAGGTTCTTTTACCGGCTTTTACTTTCTCTGAGTAAATTTCGTCCCTGCCGTTTGTCTTGTTTTCTTCCACAATCCTTCAATTTTAAGGTTAGGTTTAAGTTTGGTTCAGTCTAAGGTAGTATTTTGGAAAAGGATTGCAAATAACTGTGTATTTTAAATTTTTATTGGTCATTAAAAGTATACTAAAATCTTAAAAATAGCGTTCTAAACCCTTTTTAGCTCAAAGTGAAAGTAACACAAAATGATATAAAACAGACCGGTAGCCTCGAGTTGCTTGCACGGCAACTTGTAGAAGGCTTTATAACAGGGCTTCATAAGTCTCCTTACCATGGTTTTTCTGTAGAATTTGCCGAGCATCGTTTACACAATGAGGGTGAGAGTACCCGCCATATTGATTGGAAGGTTTATGCCCGTACGGATCGGCTTTTTACTAAACGGTACGAGGAAGAAACGAATCTTCGATGCATGATAGCCCTGGATACTTCGTCCTCTATGTATTATCCGGTGCAATCAAAAGGTAAAATCAGATTTGCAAAATTTGCTGCAGCCGCGTTAAGTTATTTGCTGCACCGTCAACGTGACGCTGTCGGCTTGTGTTTATTTTCGAATGAGATTCAAACACTCACACAAGTTAAGTCGACGTCAAATCATCTCGATAAAATTTTACGTAGTCTGAATGACATTGATCATCAGGTCGCAACTCCAAAAAAAACTAACGTAGCAAAAGTTTTGGATGAACTGGCGGAAAAAATTCACCGGCGTTCTCTCGTGATCATTTTTAGCGACATGTTCGATAATGCTGAAAACACGGATGACCTATTCCGTGCGTTGCAGCATTTAAAACACAATAAACATGAAGTGATAGTTTTCCATGTGATGGATAATCAGACAGAATTGCTCTTCAACTTTGAAGATCGTCCGATGGAATTTGTTGACCTTGAATCCGGCGAGCGACTGAAATTAAACCCTGGAGATGTAAAGGAAAGTTATCAAGCCAATGCCAACCGGTTTCATAAAGCGCTAAAGCTCAAATGCAACCAGTATAAAATTGATTTTATTGAAGCAGATATTCAGAGTGATTTCAACGTTATACTGCAGACTTACTTGATTAAAAGGGGGCGTATGCGTTGAGTCGGGAATCGGTAATCAGGTAATCGGTGATCTGGTGGTCAGGTAATCGGTGGCCGTTAGAATGTAAGTAGTAAGAGGTGGTTGGTAACAGGTGATTTGTTCTCTTTGAATGTCGGAATTGTGCGGATAGTGTTACCCGTTCGAAATTGGCCGCTGAAAAAGTAGGTTTCAATTAATAATCGAACTAGGTCATCAGTGGGATAGTTTCTAAAAAAGAAATTTCACAGACTCGGAATCAAGTTACGCACCGTCCTACCGGACACTGATTACCAATTACCGCTTACTGCTCACCTTACTCTTGGACGACCTCCTGGTGGAGCCATGCTTTTTTAGCCAAGAGCTCTTCTTTCTCCTCCACGTTGTCTGGATCTGCCACGCAGCAATCGACTGGGCATACAGCTGCGCATTGAGGTTCCTCATGAAAGCCTGTACACTCCGTACATTTTCCTGTTACGATATAATAAAACTCATTAGATACCGGTGCTTGAGGAGTCTTCGCATCCACAGCAGTTCCGTCTTCTAATTCAACTTGTTCCAATTTTGTGCCCCCAGCCCAATTCCATTCCTGGCCTCCTTCATAAATAGCTGTGTTGGGGCATTCCGGCTCACATGCACCACAGTTGATGCACTCGTCCGTAATCATTATTGCCATGCTTTTCCTATTTTTGAACCAATTCTACTGCAAAAATACATCAAACAAACTTAACGGACACGTGCTTCAAAAAGTTTATCAATATGATAATTGAGGAAAGGATCAAAGCGTTTGTCCAATTGGGTGAATTTATCAAATCTCTGCCAGACGAAAAATTTAAAACGTTAGCGGAAAGCATACGCATCGAAAATCCCTGGTTTACTGAACAGAATTTACGAATGACCGTTAGTGGAATTCTGAAGTTTTTGGACGAAAAAAATTTACGGGAATGGCTTTCCGGTTATTCATTATCAGGTCGACAATCCAAGATAATCGCCATTATCATGGCAGGTAATATACCGGCCGTCGGCTTTCACGATCTGCTGTGCGTGTTGATTAAAGGTGATTCTGCGCTCATTAAATTAAGTTCGAAGGACACCACATTGATGAAATTTCTGATCGGAAAGCTGATTGACATTAATCCTTCCTTCGCTTCCAAGATCAGCTATGCTGAACAACTCAGGAATTTTGATGCTGTCATTGCAACTGGCAGT
>DASQTN010000147.1:0-2571 GCA_035641895.1 Chryseolinea sp.
TCCGGTTGAGAATAGGCAATAAGTAGGTTGCAGTTTTCCCTGTTCCCGTCTGAGCGCAGGCAATCAAATCCTTTTGTTGCATGATAACAGGAATCGCCTGTGCCTGAATTGGTGTGGGAATACGAATGCCCATGGAGTCCAACCCATCAACAAGTCTTGTGTCAAAATTAAAATCGTGGAAGGTCAAGGGTTAGATTTGGCGATTAAGATTTTTTTGAAACTGCAGCATTTCACTAACGCGAATTACAGCTAATTATTTAAGATTTAAAAGATTCGAAAGTTTCAGCATGCGATTGATTAAGCAACCGGGACTTTTTCGGTCTCGTATTCCTTACGCAATGCTGCCGCTTCCTGTTTATTTTTTGAGTGCTTAATATGCTTCGGTACCTCTTTCAAATCCCAGATCAGTCCTACTGCTGCAAAGCCTCTCAGAACATAATAAGTAATATCAATTTCCCACCAAAAGAATCCCTGACGAGCGGCGACTTCATAATAATGGTGATTGTTATGCCATCCTTCTCCTAATGTTATCAGCGCAAGCCAGATGCTGTTTTTCGATTCATCGTTCGACTCGTAACGTTGCGTTCCAAATTTGTGCATGATGGAATTAATGGAAAAAGTAGCGTGATATAAAATCACCGTGCTTAAAAAGAATCCTACGAACAATGCGGAAAATCCAGCAGAGGAAAACATTTCAGTGATGCTTCCGCCGTTCACGATTCCACCCAACGCCATCACTACAAGCGCTAGAATAACTGGTGGAATTAGATAGTGCTTATTTAGCCAAACGAGCTCAGGATACTTAGCATAGTCGCCTATAACTTTGTAGTCTGTTTTCTTGAAGTCGGGCCCAACAATCCATCCGATGTGCGAATACCAGAAGCCATAAATCTTCATAGAGTGAGGATCCGATGGCGTGTCGCTATGCCGATGGTGATGTCGATGATGTGCCGCCCACCATAATGCTCCTTTTTGAGCGGTGGTCTGCGCCATGAAAGCTATTACGAATTGAAACCATCTTGATGTTTTATAAGATTTATGAGCAAAATACCGATGGTATCCGCCAGTAACCCAAAACATACGGGTTACATAGAGGAAACCACATACCGCCCAATCAAACCAGGTAGCGCCGGTAAAAAATGCGCCTAACGGAAGAAGATGCATAGCAGCAAAGGCTATTTCCTGAACAATAATAGGCTTGCTTCTTACTTCAGGTGAATGAGATTGACTAGTCATAATAGGTCAAACAAAAAAAATACAATATAGTGTCATTTACCGCCTTAAAATTTGAAAAATAAATCAAAGGTAATGTTTTCGGAATTCCTATCAGCGCCTCTGAGTACCAAACGATTGTATGGTAGCATTAAAGTTTTACAAGAGTTTATTAACGGTATTAAGAATCCGTATTTGCGTCGTATCTTTGGCCACAATTTATGAATCAAGAGCAAGCCATCATTCTCTATCAGCCAATGCTACAGGCAATCGCCTATAACATCGTTCGATGCAAGGCCGACGCTGAGGATATTGTGCAAGAGACTTTTTTAAAATGGCTTACACTTGGCCCTCAAAAAATTGAGAATACAAAAGCGTATTTGGTTAAAGCAGTAAAAAATAACTGCCTTAACCATTTAACTACTTTGAGAAAGAAGAAAGAGGAGTTATTCAGTCAACATAATTTTACCGAGATCATTGGACGTTTTAAAGAAACCAGTCTGGCACACCTTGACTTTGACGTGGAAATGAACAAAGCGTTGAAGGTATTGCAAACGAAACTGGAACCACTTGAACGTGCCGTGTATCTGTTAAAAGAAGTTTTTGATTTTGATTATGAGTCGCTGCAGGAGGCTCTTGACAAAAAGAAAGATCACTGCCGGCAGCTACTATGCAGAGCAAAAAAGAAGTTGGAGGATGAAACCTCCAAATTAAATTTTGAACTGCCTGATCCTTCCACACTTGTAGAAAGTTTTCGTAAAGCCTGTCACCTGGGAAATGCGTCTGATCTCATCTGTGAGCTCAAAAAAGCCCTTCCAGCTACTTCTTTAAGAAAATCTTAATTTTTTTTATCTAAACTGTCACAAATCTTCGATCAGATTGTCTTGCATTAAAACCTTAAGAGGTTTTGCGGGACCCGTATAATACTTATAACCTAAATCTCAATCATGACTGTCATTTTGGTATTTTTCATAGCGAGCTGGTATCTATCGCTCTTTTTTCAAACATTTTTCCTGCACCGCTACGCTGCCCACAAGTCGTTTACCATGAGTAAATTCACCGAAAAGGTGGTGTACATCCTTACCTGGATATTTCAGGGTTCAAATTATTTAAGTCCTTACGGCTACGGTGTTATGCACCGGATGCATCATGCGTTCGCTGACACCGAAGACGATCCACACTCACCTAAATATGATGAGTCGATATGGAATATGATGTGGAAGACGAAAACTATCTATTCCGACATTGCTAACAAAAAGCTTATTCCGGAAAAGCGTTTCACGGAAGGCGTTCCACAATGGGAAGCGTTTGATAAATTTGCTCGTTCATGGCCATCACGTATTTTTTGGGCAGCGGTGT
>DASQTN010000148.1:0-2440 GCA_035641895.1 Chryseolinea sp.
GCAGGATAGCGTAAAAGTTTGGGTCGTTGCCTGTAGTAGCGGTGAGGAAGCTTATTCGCTTGGAATTTTATTTTTAGAATATATTGAAAAGACAGGAAAGTCATTTCCCAACCTAAAAATTTTTGCAACTGATATAGATTCTGACGCGCTTGAAATTGCCTCTCGTGGCGCATACGGGATGGACATTAAGAAAGATGTGCCAAAAGAATTGCTTCAAAAATATTTTGTTCAGGAAGGTGACTATTTCCGTGTAATTCCGGAATTACGAAAGCTGGTCGTCTTCGCCAATCATAACGTTTTACAAGACCCACCCTTCAGTCGACTGGATCTGATCACGTGCCGGAACATGTTCATTTATATTAATACGGTGCTGCAGCGCAAGGCGCTAAAGAAGTTTCATTTTGCCTTGAGTGTGAATTCGTTCCTTATGTTGGGGCCGAGCGAAAATATTGGGATCTTGAAAGAGGTTACTCAGGAGGTAAGCCGGAAGTGGAAGATCTACAGGTGTATGACCAAAAGATCATTTGATTCGGATTCCATGTTTGTTCCTTTGGAAAACACAGTGTACCCGAAAATTCAAGGCCAGGGAAAAAATAATGCCATTAATTTGCCCGAAATTCTAAAGGATACACTCCTTGACGATCGAAAGATTGCGATGATTCTAATCGATAAAGATTTCAATGTTAAGCAGGCGCTTGGAAGCTATAAAAGTTATCTAAGTTTTCCGGAGGAGAATTTTAATTTCAATTTGATCAGGATGGTGCCTGCCGACCTTAGCATTGCGTTAGGTGTCGCGATCCGAAAATCAATGGCAGAGAATGCCAAATGCAGCATGAAAAATGTGGCGTTGCATGAAGGAGATGATGTTCGTTTGATCAATATAATTGTTAAGCCTTACCTGCAGAGAGCTGATTATCAAAATCCATTTATTTCAGTTGTGATTGAGGATGCACCCGAACCCAAGCCTGCTAGGGTAATTTCGTCGAGTGCCATTGAAAATGGTGAGCATGTGTTGGCCCTCGAAAAGGAACTAGTGGAAACGCGGGAAAACCTTCAGGCTGTGATAGAGGAAATGGAGACTGTGAATGAGGAATTGCAGTCCAGCAATGAGGAGATGATTTCTACCAACGAAGAATTACAAAGTACCAACGAGGAATTACAATCATTAAACGAGGAACTTCATACCGTAAGCGCTGAACATCAGTTGAAGATTAAAGAGTTGTACGAATTAAATGACGACTTGAACAACTATTTCAATAATTCTGAAATAGGCCAAGTGTTAGTGGATAGCAAAATGATCATTCGTAAATTCAGCCCAGCCATCAAACAAATTATAAATCTGATGGAGGTTGATATTGGAAGGTCGCTTGTAGACATTACCACGAACCTAAAAAACGTTGATTTTATAAATGATGTGTCCGACGTTATTCGCAATTCAAAATCCGTAACGAAAGAAGTTCAGCTTTTAAGTGGTAGCTATTACCTTATGCGCATTAGCCCATACGTCCGGCGGGATAAGTCAACGGAGGGTGTGGTTATTAATTTTATTGACATCTCAATGTCAAAGCGATTGGCCAGCATCGTCGAAGGAATATTTGAGAGCTCAACCAACGGCATTACCGCTAAGAAAGCGATCCGTGACGAGAATAATAAAATCGTCGACTTCGAATATCTCGCTGTGAATAAAGCCGCAGAACAAATGTTTAATGTAAAACAAAGTTCTCTAATTGGCCGACGGTTATTAGAGGTTTTCAAAGACAGGTCAGACGAACACTTACGGGTGTATTCAAATGTCGTTGAAACAGGTGTTCCTGCACAACTTGAATTCTATCAAAAACATTCCGATCGATGGTATGAGACATCAATTGTTAAAATGCTCGATGGTATCGTGACAACCCACACGGATGTCACGGACCGAAAAAAGAATGCTGATCTGATTGCTCAAAATTTTAAGGATTTGAAGATGACTTCCGAAAAGCTATCCGAGACTAACGTTCAACTTGAACGATCAAATTTTGATTTAATGCAGTTTGCTTCCGTGGCCTCCCACGACTTAAAAGAGCCATTGAGAAAAATCCAGGCTTTTGGAAATATTCTTCAGTCAAAGATTGAAAACAAGTTGACAGAAGGAGAGCAAAATTACTTTTCCAAAATGATTTCAGCATCCAATAGAATGCAATCGCTGATTGACGATGTATTGACGTTGTCAAAACTATCCAACGGAAATTCCATAAAGGAAAAAACCGATCTTAATAAAATCATCAGGCAAATCACCGAAGATCTGGAAATCACCATACGGGAAAAAAATGCTGTGATTGTTAACGACCCTTTGCCCTTCATTGATGCTGTCCGAGGACAAATGCACCAGGTATTTCAAAATCTTATCAGCAACGGATTAAAGTTTAATGACAAGAAAGAGCCCGTGATTAACATCAGCCAG
>DASQTN010000149.1:0-3790 GCA_035641895.1 Chryseolinea sp.
TTCCTAAGTCAAGTCAAACAGGTCGATGGAAATTACGTCGATTTGTATGGACTTGACATCATTGCAGGACGAAACATTGAAGACCACGATACCGCCAGAGGTTTTCTTGTCAACGAAAAATTTATTCATACTATAGGATTAAAGGATCCTCAAGAAATTTTGGACAAAGTGATTCATATGTGGGGAAGAAAATTACCCGTTGTAGGTGTTGTAAAAGATTTTCATACGGTTTCGTTACGGCAACCGATCGAGGCAACAGCTATGATGAACAGTATCAGAGGCTATGAAACACTTTCCGTTAATGTGGAAAGTAGCAGGATACAAGATGTTATAAATAGTATCAAGCCGAAGTGGGAAGCTGCATATCCTGAACATTTATTTGACTATGCTTTTTTAGATCAACAGATTGAGGAGTTTTACGAAGGCGAAAAAAAGATGTCCATTATGTTAAGCATCTTTAGCGGGATCGCCATCTTTATCGGCTGCCTTGGGCTATACGGTCTCGCTACCTACTTGTCCAATCAAAAAACAAAAGAAGTTGGAGTAAGAAAGGTGCTCGGTGCTTCAGTAGAAAGCATTGTAATGTTGTTTTCAAAGGAATATTTGAAATTGATTATTATTGGTTTCTTGTTTTCTGCTCCACTGGCATGGTTTACGATGAACAAGTTCCTCGAGGAATTCAGTTACAAAGAGGAAATTGGTCCATCCATTTTCTTTATTGGACTCGGAGTAACTCTTGGCATCGCGTTGCTTACGGTTGGCTACAGGTCCATAAAGTCAGCAATTGCAAACCCGGTAAATTCTTTGAGATCAGAATAGAAAGTCGTCTGACCACTTTGAGTGGTCTGACGACTAGTACGGGCTTTTTTCAAGCTTTGCATCGGCCGGTAAAGTGAATAGCTGATCGTTAATTTTTTGGGGCTGGACTGCCGTGGCGATACTCTCCAGCGAAAATTGGATGTTGTCCACAATAATTTTTAAGGGAACAGCCTTTGATCGGGAGATGTACTCATACCAGTTTCCGAACTTATGATTTTCAAAAAACTTGGGATCGAGTTTTAATTTTGAATTGAAGTAATACTTCTGGACACCGCTTGTACAGGTGAAGATAAGCTCGTCGCATTTGTACCCCAATATGTCGACAACCTCTTTATTTAATTCCGTTTTTATTACCGAGTCAGGATTGACAGCGCCATCGTTCCAAACGATAGCAGGTGAATTAGAGAATTTTGTGTACAGCTTATTGTCCTTGTTAACGTAAAGTTGCCATTGTAAAAATGTTCCGTTGGATACGGATCGATAATTTCCACTTTTAAAATTGTATTCCTGGGTCGTGCCCATCATTTCCGTAAAAAGCGCATCCGTGACATTTGGTATTTTACTTTTGTAAGTATTTTGATAAGTGATCTTCCCTTCGAATGTTTGGGCTATGCTAGCTATACTTGAAAAGCAAAGCAGAAAAAAAATTCTGATTATTGAAGTCATCTGTATAAGTTGATTTATTTCTCAATCTAATTTAAGAGATGGTAAAAAAAAAGTCGTCAGACCTGAATTGGTCCGACGACTTAAAGTTAGCAGTGTGACGACTAATTATTTCTTAGAATCATTTACCTCTTCATATTCTACATCCGAAACATTGTTACCATCGGTGGATCCTGCATTCTGATTGCCGCCTGCTCCTGCAGAAGGATCTTGTCCAGGTGCACCACCTGGTGCTCCGGTGGAAGCGTACATCTCAGAAGCAGCAGCTTGCCAGGCTGCATTAAGCGTATTCAATCCGTTGTCGATACCCGCCAGATCTTTATTCTTATGGGCCTCTTTTAATTTCTCAAGTGCATTGCTTATGGCACTCTTATTTCCTTCAGAAAGCTTCTCACCATATTCCTTCAACTGTTTTTCAGTTTGGAAGATGAGGGAATCTGCTTGATTGATTTTTTCAACAGTTTCCTTTGCTTTTTTATCGGTATCAGCATTGGCTTGAGCTTCTTGTTTCATTCTTTGAATTTCAGCATCAGTTAAACCGGAAGAAGCTTCAATTCTGATCTTTTGCTCTTTACCTGTGCCTTTGTCTTTTGCAGACACGTGCAGAATACCATTGGCATCAATATCGAATGTCACTTCGATTTGAGGCATACCACGGGGTGCCGGTGGAATTCCATCGAGGTGGAAGCGTCCAATGGTACGGTTGTCTTTCGCCATAGGGCGTTCGCCTTGTAACACGTGAATCTCAACGGACGGTTGGCTGTCAGCGGCAGTTGAGAAAGTTTCTGACTTCTTTGACGGAATGGTCGTATTGGATTCAATCAATTTTGTGAAGACACCACCGAGGGTTTCGATACCCAACGAAAGCGGTGTAACATCCAATAAGAGTACATCCTTCACTTCACCTGTCAACACACCACCTTGAATGGCCGCACCAATTGCTACCACTTCATCAGGATTTACACCTTTCGACGGTTTCTTTCCGAAGAATTTTTCCACTTCATCAACAATGCGAGGAATACGTGTTGAACCGCCTACCAGGATAACTTCATCAATTTGTGAAACATTGATGCCCGCATCCTGTACAGCCTTACGGCAAGGTTCAAGAGTTCTGCGGACGAGGTCATCTACCAGTTGTTCAAACTTTGCTCGGCTAAGCTTTTTCACTAAGTGCTTAGGCACACCGTCGACAGATGTTACGTAAGGAAGGTTCACTTCAGTCTCCATCGAACTTGATAATTCGATTTTGGCTTTTTCAGCAGCTTCCTTCAAACGTTGAAGCGCCATAGGATCTTTACGAAGATCCACTCGTTCTTCATTCAAAAATTCCTCAGCAAGCCAATTCATGATACGCATATCGAAGTCATCACCACCAAGGTGCACATCACCATTGGTTGATTTAACTTCAAACACGCCCTCACCTAATTCAAGAACTGATATATCAAAGGTACCACCACCAAGGTCATACACGGCGATCTTCATGTCGTGACTTTTCTTATCAAGACCATATGCCAACGCAGCGGCTGTAGGCTCGTTGATAATACGTTTTACATCTAGTCCGGCGATCTGTCCGGCTTCTTTTGTCGCTTGACGCTCAGCATCATTAAAATAAGCAGGAACAGTAATGACAGCTTCTGTAACTGTCGTACCAAGGTAATCTTCAGCAGTGCTCTTCATCTTCTGAAGAATCATAGCCGATATTTCCTGGGGTGTATACAAGCGATCACCTATGCGTACGCGCACAGTGTTATTGTTTCCAGATTCAATTTGGTATGAAACCATTTTCTTTTCACCTGTTACTTCATTGAAGTTTTTCCCCATGAAGCGTTTGATAGATGAAACTGTATTTTTAGGATTGGTAATAGCCTGACGTTTAGCAGGATCACCAACTTTGCGTTCGCCTTTCCCGTTGTCTAAAAAGGCTACTATTGAAGGCGTAGTTCTCCGACCTTCGCTATTCGGTATCACCACGGGTTCGCTACCTTCCATTACGGCAACGCACGAGTTAGTGGTTCCTAAGTCAATTCCGATTATTTTTCCCATATGTTCAGTGTTTTTCGTTCTTAAGCAAAATCCTCTACTTCAATGCTTATGCCAATGGGGTTTCATGCCACAAAAGTGACACAATGGCATAAATTGCCTAATGCTAAGGCCGGCGACCAGATCTATATTTCAACTTCCCCCACGTTCATCCGACTTCTTGTTGATTTTCGGGAGTATCAAGCTTGTTACCTTGATGCCCTGAACAACATTTTTATGAGAAGGAAGTTTTTATCGGTTTTCGTTGCCTTTGCAGTCTTATTGACCT
>DASQTN010000150.1:0-6796 GCA_035641895.1 Chryseolinea sp.
CATCATCGCCATTAAATTTTGAATAGTTAGTCGTAAGCGCTCCATATCCAGAGTGCTCGATCTTTCTTCCGAATGATGATTTACTTTTTGGCGTGTCTTGAGCGAATAAACGTGTGCCTGTTAAAATTAGGGCGATTAAAATAATCTTTTTCATTTTCTTTTTTTTTAAGGTTATTGTTGAGTGACTTAACGCCATTCATAGGCGGGCGTTGCTAAACAGTCAATTGATCTGTCTCAATAGCATTCATAGTAAAGTGAAGTGCTCAATACCTAACGCGAAGTGCACGGACGGATCTACCCAAGACTAGTCTTTATAGTAAAATTAAAAAGAGCGAAAATATATTTCAGGCGGGAATTCACGGGGACCCGAGGTTACACTGTTTTCAGCGTAGTGATGATGACCTTCTATTTGTGAGACAGCAATAAAAATTTCTACCGGGCTTGATCAAGTCACGATAAGAGGGTTGGCTCTCGGTTTTACTAGCGGCTGTAGTTTAAAATTCGTGAGACTCCGCCACAACCATTCCACTGGACCATAGTAGAAGTGCTTCATCCAGAATTTACTGATGGTAATCTGAATTATAAAAATCGCTATTGCAATAACAAAGCTGATTGAAGCTCCAAGCTGGTTGACCAGTCCAAGCCCCATGGTTGAATAGATCATAACACCAAAGAATGCTTGCATCAAGTACGTCGTCAATCCCATACGACCAGCCTCGTAAAAGTGCATTAACCTTCTATTCCATTTTTCTTTTTGAAATAAGAGAATAAATCCCATGACAAAAATTATTGCAAGAAACGTGTTGAAAACATCAAAGATCGTCAGGCCTGCCAACATATTTGCGTCTTCTGAAAGTCCGCCAGTAATAGAATTGGCAGCGACAAAAAACAGTAGACCGCCAAGCACTGTTCCCAACAACGCCCATGCAGCATTTTGAAGATATTTCTTAATGCTCCGTATACGTAAAGGGATCTCCTCAAAAAATTTCTTTCTACCGGCGTATAACCCTAACAAAAATAGTCCCGGGGTCATATAAATTCTGCCTGACCAAAATTGAAAGTCCATTTTCATGCTAAAGCTTTTCAAATTGGCTATTAATAAGTCGAAGTAATTTCCAAATTTGAACGTTTCGTAATAGGCGATTGCTTGGGCCTCATCAGGTCGGATGAAGTCATTGACTGTAGGATCGTTTCCGACCAGACCGATTATTCTAATCAGAATTCCCGGAGCGTCAAATACGAGAGCAAGACTTAAAATCAGCAGATATTGATCCGGGAGGCGATAGGCAATCAGTAGCACGAATCCCATCATCGCATAAATCGTAAGAATATCTCCGCGATAGTGAAGGTGATGAACCAAGCCAATCATAAATAATATGATCAATCGCCAAGAAAATCGCAATATAAAAGGAAGGTCTGCCTGAGCTTTAGAGAACTGAATATAAAAGCTTAGACCAAAAAGGAATGAAAAAATAGCATAAAATTTACCAGTGATTAGAATCATGGAAAATGCTGATGCTATCGTGTCAAGGACGTTACCCTGAACGGCGTACTTCTCGGGAATCGGTCCTGCGTAGTATTGCTCAACCATGTGAGTAATGATGATCCCCAACAATGTAAATCCGCGCAATGCGTCGATTACTTTAATCCGTGGGACTGATAGATTCGAAGCTTGTGAGAGGGTCGCCATAGTGTTAAATAAGAGGTATCGCTAGTAGCTAAGTAACCAATCCACTGGATTAAGCGCAAGTCGTGGTAAATCTCACAACTTTGTGCGTCGATCAAAACCGACCGCTTGTAAAAAACTACGAAGAAGTGTAACGCATTTTATCAAAATTGGTTGTTAAGCCATTGCAATATTATACTGGAAAAAGAAATGTGAGATGCTTTCAAACAGAAGGACCTTTTTAAAACAAGTAGGAGTAACTGCTGCAGGATTCACGTGTCTCGGCTTTAAGCCTTATTCGGGCATGTTTATAAATCAAGGACTACCGCGAAGCACGCCGGAGCAACAAGGTGTTTCTTCGGCGAGCATAAATTTGTTCTTGGATGAGGTTGCCAAAAGCAAGATAGAATTTCACAGTATTATGGTCATACGTCATGGACATGTCATTGCTGAAGGATGGTGGTCTCCATACAGACCAACGTTAAGACATACGTTATATTCTTTGAGTAAAAGTTTTACATCCACCGCGGTTGGCCTCGCCGTTGGCGAAGGCCGTTTGAGTATCGAAGACTTCGTCATCTCCTTCTTTCCTTCTGAGCTGCCCGCGGAGCTGAATGTAAATTTGAAAGCCATGAAAGTAAAGCATCTGCTAACGATGTCGACAGGTCATGTCAAGGATACCATTCAGCCTATGCGCCATGGCAAAGACACGTGGGTCAAGACTTTTTTGAGTCAGCCAGTGGATCGTGAGCCAGGTACTTTTTTTCTATACAACACCGGCGCTACTTATATTTTGTCGGCCATTCTTCAAAAAATTACCAGCCACACGTTATTACAGTATTTACGGCCGCGCTTTTTTGACCCGCTAGGTATCGAAGGCGAAGATTGGGAGACCGACCCATTAGGAATTAACACCGGAGGGTACGGCTTGCGTGTTAAAACGGAGGACATAGCAAAATTCGGAGAGTTTTATTTACAAAAGGGTAAATGGAGGGGAAAACAAATTCTTTCTTCCAAATGGATCGACCAAGCCACGAGCTCTCAGATTGTTTCAAACCCCAGCAATCCAACACGTCCCAAGGAAGAGGATGACTGGGCACAAGGTTACGGTTTTCAATTCTGGAGGTGCAGACCGGGCGGATATCGTGCCGACGGAGCTTTTGGTCAATTCAGCATGGTAATGCCTGAATACAATTCGGTTATTGCAATAACTGGTGAGAGTTTTTCTATGCAAAAATCAATGGATTTAGTGTGGAGTTACCTGTTACCAGCGATGGATAAAACAAAAACAAGATTAGCGGCCGATCCCAAGGGTGAATCGGATCTGAAAAGGAGAATGAGTAACCTGCGGCTCGAACCTCCGACATTTAATGCAATATCACCTATAGTGGACGTAGTTTCTGGAAAAGAGTTCGTATTGGAGCCCAATGAATTTCAGGCGGAAAAGGTTCAGCTAAACTTCAATAAGGATGCGTGTGTGTTTACGGTGGTCGATAGCAAAGGTAAACAACAGATTACCTGTGGGATTAATAAATGGATCGAACAAAAAAACGAAAATAAAGGTACGCCATTCCCCGTGTCGGGAAGGATGGATGTCACGACCTCCATTGCAGGAAGTGCCACGTGGACTGATAACAATACCTTGCTTTTAACGTGGAGACTTACCGAATCCTGCCACACTAATTTACTGACATTCATTTTTGCGGATAACAGCTTGGTCATTAAATTCAACAGCAGTATTTCCCAGGGAAATCCAAAATTTCCGGAAAAGCGTGCCGACATTAAAGGCTCATTCGCTGCTTGAGTAAAAGACTATATGGGAGAGAATCTCAACAGGGAGCTTTTTATAAAAGAACGTTTCGTGTATAGTGTCGCATTTTTACAAGTTTTTATCTATTTGCAACACTAAGTTCGTCCATGCAATTTCCACCAAATTTTATGAAATGTATTTTCGTGACCGTGTTTAGCTGTGCGTTGATCGCATGTAACAATCAAAAATCTGTTGTCTCGAATGAACTTCACAACCGTGAACAAAAAATTCTGCAGGCAAGCTGGCTCATTGGTAAGTGGTCAAATACAGCGAAGCAACGCCATGATTATGAGACCTGGGAAAAGTACAACGATTCAACATATCTTGGAAAAAGCTATTCAATCCAAAACGGTGATACCGTATCTTCTGAATCCATTAAGCTAGTCGAGGGTAACGAAGGCATCTACTACATTCCAATTGTACAGGGTCAAAATAATAACTTACCGGTATCATTTAAACTCATTGTTGTAGAAACGAATAAACTCGTCTTTGAAAACCCGGCGCATGACTTTCCGCAGAGAATTAGCTATCACCTTGTCTCTCCGGACTCCCTGGTCGCTGAGATTTCAGGAATGCTAAAAGGCGAGCATCACGCCAGGCAGTTCCCCATGCGACGGATGGAATAATAAAGGCTCGACAGCGGTTGAAGATTAAAATGTAAATTTTAATCATATTTGTTTTTAGGATTTCAACAGCTAACCTCTCTTGCCATGGAAGATTTGTTGCAAAAGATTATTTCTAAGCGAAATAGTGTTCATTCCTATATTGTTAAACACGAACCCCGAAATCGTATTTTAATCAATGTCGCTATTATCTGCGGAGTAATAGGAACAGCGTTGGCGGGAATTCCAGCGATCGGGGGCGCCGGAGCCATCGAAAGTATCAAGGCGGCTACTCAGCCATCGTTGCCCGTATGGCAACTCTTATGCATTGGCGCTTCTTTATCCACCATGTCGGCTACAATAGCCACAACGTTGCGTAGTAATCATGACATTTCAAACCGATTGGCAAAGGCGCAAGCCTGCGAAGCGAGGCTTGAAATGCTTGAGCTATTGTTAACGAATAACCAAATAGAAACTAAACAGGCAATTGAAAAATATGGAGAGTATTCCTCGGACGTAGGATTCATCCGCTGAGACACTTGCTGCATTGACAGATTAATTGAATTGATCTTCAAAGATGGCTTTATCACTCCAAAGCTTCACGAAGTCAACGGCGCCAGTACCTTCAAAGGTGAAATAGATTCCAATAATTTTAGAACGCCTTTTAACGTCGATCTCGTACGATAATTTTTCATTGATAAAAATTTTGGCTTTTTTGTTCGAGGATTCGATTTTTACATCTACAAAGTCGTCAAACTCCGTTCCGAATGCAGATAGATCATGTTTCTTTCCAGAGACATAATTGCCTGCAAAAAATACTTCTGCATCGGAAACGCAACCTTTGGCGTACAACGGAATTCCAACCCACGCCTCATCGGCTAAGAGAAAAATATTAGTTTTTTGACATACCGATGATCCTTCTTTATATTCATTCTTTAACCTCGCTTCAAAGGCAAATCCGTCTGTATAAATTTCTCCGAAATCCTGGACGTTTGCATACAACGTTGTGCGTATATCCGGTTGAAGCTGTATATTCTGTGATTTTATTTTTTCAACGGACAAAGCCAACTTTCCATCCACCAACGCGTCTTCCTTTTTGAAATATACTGGGACCGGTGAAGTATTAACTGCCGTAAGCCATCCGTCTGATTTGATAAAAAGGTGATGTTCTTTTACCACCTGATTACCAACTATCAGTTTCGCCCTATAATATTCCGGGAAATAATAAATGGATGTATGTTGACGATCACTTTTTGAAACATTTGTCCGAAGTTTTGTATCCCAGGACTGTTGTATAATGACGATATCAGAAGGCGACTTGGAAGCATCGTAATCAAATATAACCGTGTTTGGAACACCGACCGAGACAACCTTTTTACTGCTGAATGAATAATCGTCCGGATTTAACTGCGATTTTTTTGCCTGAACAAAAATAGCAACACACCCTCCCAGCAAAATGATTGTAGAAGCCAGGTCAATCAACTTAAAGAACCGCTTGCTGGCCGTTGCCGTATTGGGCGGTTGTACGCTTGGTGGGGTAGCGGGAGCATCGCTTCGCACCGATCCGTTTCCATGTTGTATTTTAAAATCCCTCCAATGTTCATAACCAATAAATTGAACCAGGGTATTCAGGGTATGGGTATTGGGCAGGCTTTCATATTTTACTTTCCCCCAAATTCGCTTTAAAGTAACGTGACTCAAGGGGATATTAAGCTGTTCCTGAATTTTTTCACTTAGTGCTACAAAGTCCTGATTTGTCCAGTCGTTGCTATCGCCCCAATTTATTTTGGCCTCAATTAATTTTTTGGCTTTGGCAAGTAAAAATTCGTCTGTAATCATAGCGAATATTAATTATTGCAAAGTTAAGCGGTTCGTTCAAGGTGTTTTGTTGTGTACGAACTTGTTCGAAATTGTATAGCCAACTTTGGAGGCGCGTCACTAGATTCTCGCGTGAATTTTTTGAATCGAATGATAACCCTTGATAAAATTACAAAACTCGGTCGCTACTTTTTAGCCATACCCATGATAGTTTTTGGCATTCAACATTTCCTTTATGCTGAATTCATTGTCCATTTAGTTCCAGCCTGGATTCCTGCTCGTTTATTCTGGACCTACGCTGCCGGGTTTGCGCTTTCCGCTTCAGGAATTGGAATCATTATCAATGTATTGTCAAGAATAGCATCAATACTGCTTGGACTGATGATTTCAATTTGGGTCGTCGTTCTCCATATACCCCGTGCTTTTCAGCTACCTGACGATGCCGAGTTTATTAATGTATTCAATGCGGTATTTATGTTATCGGGAGCGTTTCTATTATCGGCAACGCTTCCGCAAAAAGATCACTTGCAACGTGTGGCTGCATTAGCGGTAAGGGTGAGCCCTTTCCTGATTTCAATGGCTCTATTTGTTTTTGGAATCGAAATTTTTATCCACGGCGAAATGATTTTCATCGTTGGTGGACCGCCCTCTGAAATTCCTGGTGGTGTTCTTTTTATTTACCTAACGGGAATCGTTTTTGTCGCCGCCGCGATCACTATAATTTTTACAAAACGCGTTAAGGTAACAGCTGCATTCTTGGGCCTTTATATTCTTTTTATTACAATTCTATTTTACGCACCGCAGCTTGCGAAAGACATGTATCAGGCACATACTTGGGGTACATTTCTGAAGGGTATCGCAATGAGTGGAAGTTCACTTATATTATCTCGAGTCGCGGCC
>DASQTN010000151.1:0-8186 GCA_035641895.1 Chryseolinea sp.
TTGGCTCTATTGATCGCATGGTTTACCATTGCGCTGCAAACCATACAAGCTGCAAGGATAAATCCCACTCAGTGCATAAAGAATGAATGAATTTATTTGGTCAGTAATGCATTTCACGCAAAGGTAAATTCGCAAAGGCCGCTTCGATGACTGCAAATTGGTGATTCTCGGCTTTGTGAACCTTGGCGGCTTGGCGCCTTTGTGGCGACTTATTCCATACCTTCCAATCCATAGCGGGTGGAAAGTCTAGTTATGGTTTTAATACAGTATACAGACAGCATTAGGAAGATGTTTACGCAGGGATTTCGTATCAGCCGATCCATCTTGCTTTCGGATAAGCTAAAAAATATTTAAACAACAATGTTTTTTATACCCTGTCTAAAACCTTCAAACGCTGTCACCTCGTAAACATCATTATACCACTAGGTGCACTCAAACTGTATACCATCAGTTTTTAATACCCGCCCCTATTATATCCGCCTCCACGTGGTGCATCGGTTTTTGGCCTGGCCTCATTAACGGTCAAGTCCTTTCCCTGAAAACTGAATCCGTTGAGCGCTGTCATCGCCTTTTGTGCAGCTGCTGTTTCAGGCATTTCAACAAAACCAAAGCCCCTGCTGCGTTGCGTCTGTTTATCCATGATGATCTTTGCGGATGATACCTCGCCATATTGCTGAAATAGTTCCTTTAAGTCAGCGTCTGTTGCTTTGAAAGAGATGTTTGTTACGTAGATGTTCATTTATCAATAATTAATTGTTTCAAACTTATTAAGGTGACGATAACAGCAATACCACTTACCGGTGATGTCCTTCAGTTCCGAGGTTACAACTTTTCCCGACCGGTAGTTATCTAAAGGAGTGTTCAACGACGTCAATTTCTTTCTCCAGCACCCTGTTGATATTTTTAAGATTACTTGTTTCACTTTCATCACAGAGCGAAAGAGTTTTGGTGGGATTTCCCGCAAGGCCACGGTGCTGCACAAGACGTTTCGTATAAGTCTCCGCCGACACGGGAAGATCATAGTTGATGATCAGAGATACTTTAGTCGCATCCATAGTCGACGCAGCACTGTCTGTAGCGACCAGTACCCTTGTGGAATTGTTTTCAAAATTGCCGAGACTTTTAACCCTCGTACGCCTGCTTTTTTTATCATGAATAGATTCCGCCGTAATGCCACACCGGTTGAGTGCTGCCGCAAGTTCGTCTGCTACGAAATTTGTTCTCACATAAACAATACTACTACAAATCACCTCGCGTATTAAAATATCGATGACTAATGCTTCTTTCGCGTGATGCGAAACAAAATATACGAACTGCGGGTATTCCGTCTGATGGTCTTTAAGACCGTCATTCGAAGGATAAAGGGAAGAATTGACCGGAATCGGATTTCTTTCTTGCAAGGATACCTTAAAGAATCGTTCATCGGGATGTATAAATGCTGCAGACATGATGTAACAGTTTACTTAGTTGGGCCGCGGCTTTCGCAGGTTCCCTGTAGGATTTGGTATCATTTACATTGAAGAACCACACACGGTCCAATATAATTGAGGAGAGAATTAAGAACCTGGATTCCAGACGCGAAGCAGTGAACTAAAAAGAATCCGCAATGATTGACTAAAGGTACCCTTTTAATTCCGGAAACTACTATAAACCTGCATTTTAACTATTTGCCTATTACATCATTTAAAGGCAATGTTAAAAAGAAGCTAAATAACGTCATACTATAGGCTATTCGAAGTATATGAGACAGTAGGGTAGGCGTTGGATTTATACATAACTCTTGCGCCTGCAAAACAAAATCGACTTCAGATTTGGCGATCAAAAATACGTTGATCAGTCAAAAAAAAAGCACCATTGAGCTTGCGCTCTACGATGCTTTCCCTTGCAAGGCATTTACAGTGTTTCTATAATGCCTTGTAGTTCTCGTGCCGTTCTCCCCAGTTTAAGCTGAAGATTAGTGAGCATTTCCATTTTTTTTGTTCGGTCAAAGGCAAGTTCGTCATCCGTTATCTGGTCAAATTTCAATTTAAATTTTGCTTTTTGAGCCTCCCATTTCGAATCCAATTCAGCAGTTAATTTTGGTGATAGCATATTTCCCTTTTTTTATAGTTAAAATCGGACAAAGGCCGAAAAAAATCACATTGCTTGCACTATTGTTGAGAAAAAATGATGCCCGTGAAATTAATCTTGCATCGATATACGCTGCTCCAGTCAGGAAGAAATTTCAAATTTTTTATTACCGGAACAGGCATACATTGTTATTCCTCAACTTGTTCAGCGATCTCATTCTCAGGGTTGTCCGGCACTTCATGTTGAATATCGGTTTTGATCACATGGAGCACAAAATGTTTATCAAGCGTAAAATCATATATGTAAGATTCTGAAAGCTCTGAGGCTTTTTTTGATTGTTGCAAAACCCGCAGGAGGTCTTTTGCAATAAGAGATAATCTGATATCATTAACAGCGTTGGCCTTGTGAAACTTGAGGGAAAAAGTAACGCTACCTTTAGCTTTAGGATTTGCTGATTTGACCTCATGAGCTGAAAATTTATATTGTTGAGGTCCCTCCACGGAAGCGACCATCAGCTTCAATATCGCAGGACGGTATTTTCCCCAAAAAAATCCGTAGCTCTGGGCGATCGTAAAATAATTAATATAGCTATTCATATGATTGACCGGATATGTCCCGGCGGGAGTTTAAAATGAAGTTCACATGAACCGATAGTAAGCGAAAAGAACAAGCAACTGACCTTTTTTTTGTCTTTGCAATTCCCATTAGGGATCGTCACCCTCTCCTGATGTTAGCGGTGGAAACGACGTGTAGCAAGTTTGACTTAAAAGAGCCGCGTCAAGGTAACTCCTGGCTACATGCCCAAGGTACACAATAGCAAGGATATTCTGGATGACTTTAACGTATATAATAAAAGAGCCTAAAAGGACCCTTCCTGTTCTTATTAAATGCGATCAATTCGACGAGTTGACATGTTAGCGGAAAATAGAAAGCAATGTCGGTCTTACATCTTAAGTCCCTCGTTCATTAAGCTGTCATTTTAAGATGAAAACCTTGGGTTTCTTAAAAAATTGACCCGTTTCGGTAGGTAGTCCGTTGTTAATCTTGAAGAACGCATGGAAAGTTAAGCGTTTTTTATAACGGGAGCGATCGTGAGTTCTGTTATGTATGCCTCAGTTTTTTTGATCGTTGGCATTGGCAGTTGGTCTGTTAAAATCACGAAAGCGCAGAAAGTCTTAAGAAGTGTGTCGAATACATTTAATTTCCATAAAGGAATCGAAAGGCAGTTTTTAATATTGTGATTATAAATGGTTCAAACGTTTAACCAACATCCCCTACTGTGTCTAATTCATTTACCAACATCACTAAAACAGGCATTCTCGCCTGTTTACTTGCCGTCTCGACATTTGCTATAGCCCAGGACGGCACAATCTATCCGCTCGAAGCTCCTGCTGAACCGAATGCCATTCTGCTCGGCACCGGCGGTGTGGAAGGCCAACCCTCGAAGGAGACTTGGTTCCGCCAATGGGGCGACCCGATGGCGCGAAATATTTCTACTGCCACACTCACGCCGTTTCTACCTAAGCCAGGTAGGGCGAATGGCGCGGCCGTTATCGTGGCTCCGGGTGGCGGTTTCAGATGGTTGTCGATGGGTAATGAAGGCTGGGAAGTTGCGCAAGCACTGGCAGACCGCGGCATCGCCGCCTTCGTGCTCAAATACCGACTCAATCCTACCCCTGAGTCGCTTGACGCGTTCAAGGAGTCGATGAATCGAACGTTCGCCGCAGCAGCGCCTCCTTCAGGAGGTGCGAAAGACGCAGCTCGGCCCACTCCTCCTCGCATGGACCTATCCAACCAGCTTGAAGATGCAGAGGCTGCCTATGCCATGATTGTGAAGCGTGCTACCGAATGGGGAGTTGATACCGCTCGGTTTGGGATGATCGGCTTTTCGGCCGGTGCAGGTCTCACGATGCATTCGACACTTAACTCCAAGACTATGGAACTCGACTTCATCGGTCCGATCTATGGAGGCATGGGCCCCGTCGAAGTGCCGAAGAAAGCTCCTCCAATGTTTAACGTAATCGCCACCGACGATTTTCTTTTCCGCGGTCAGTTCGGTGTTATCGAGTCGTGGTTCAAAGCGGGCCGCCCCGTGGAATTTCACCTTTACCAGAATGGTGGCCACGGTTTCGGCCTCGGCAATCCGGACAGAACCAGCAATAAATGGTTTGATGCGTTCATACATTGGCTAGAGGTTAATGACTTTCTCGCTGCGCAACCTAAGAAGTGATTAGGATGGGCTTTATAATGTGATAGGACGTATCGGGCTCGAAATTTTTGGCCAGATTGCAAACTTGCGCATCAGTTTGTCACCATTACCCTGAAGGGAGTTCAAATCTTTATGTGCAAGGCTCCCTCGACGATCGAAAAATTTGCCACGTGGTGATCAAGCCACTATCCTCTACTTCGACGAAACAATTTTCACTTCATAGTTATCGCTATACTTCCGAGGCTTTATAGGTTTATCGGTTTCGCTGGCATAGCTGTATGTAAACGAAGCGCCGAAATAAAAGATAAGCGAGGAGTAGAAGATGAATAGTAGGATGAAGAATACGGAAGCGAAAGCACCAAAGATTGTTACCATATTACTGTAATCAAGAAGGTGGCGGAGAATCCATTTTCCAATAGTGAATAACACGCCTGTAAGCAGCCCGCCAACAAGAGCAACCTTCCAATGCACAATAGCATCCGGGAGAATTTTATATAGTATAGTGAACCACGCTGTTACAACGAGTATCGAAAAAATAATATTGACAAATCGTACAACGACAGTATCAACGCTTGGAATAAGTTCCTGTAGATATCCGTGTAGGAAAGCGATAGATGTATCCAGCAAAAGCGAAATCATAAATACGAAACCTATCGATAGTATGAGTAAAATGCTGACTAATCGTTCTCTTAAATCATATTTTATTTTTTTAGAAGGGCGTTTACGGATATGCCACAATTGATTTATGGCATGCCTGACGATGTTTAGAAGATTGGTGGCTATAAATAACAGAAAAATGAAACCTCCTGCAGTTATATACCACTCGCCGCCAAACGATTTAACCTTTTCAACAACAGATAGTATCTGTTCGGAAGTTGCGGCCCCAAAGACCTTTTCTATAGGTTGAAAGAGTGCTTCAGTTATTTTATTATTTCTGAAAAGTACGCTTAAAATATTAAGGAGAATAACAAGAATTGGAGTTAGTGAAAATAACATGAAGAAAGCGGTAGCACTGGCGAGAATGAGTGGCTCGTTACGTTTCATTTGAAGGAAAGCATCTTTAAATATGCTATATGCTTTTTTTAGTTCCACACCTTAGCTGCGAAGTTGATAAGTAATTTTAGCATCCTGAAGAAATGTAAAGCGGATAGAGAGGTTTTAATACCAACAACGCACACTGCTGTTTGTTAAAAACAAAGACACTGGATCATGTTTATAACCATCTTTTTATTGATTAAACCTTTTTATCGGTTACGAGAACACGGGTATACCTTTTCAGCCGCAAAATGCCCCCCAGGATTTCGTTTTTGCACCCTTTCATATACGAAAGGGCTTATGATATTTGTGATGAGGGAATTGCTTGTACAGGCATAATTACGCGGATGAGAATTGAGAATGTGAACATTAATAAACAATCATTATGAGAAAGCTAATTTTTGGAATCAATCTTACGCTGGATGGGTGCTGCGATCACACCAAAGGAATTGCTGATGAAGAATTACATGACCACTATACGCAGGTGTTACGTAATAGCGACACTTTTGTCTATGGACGAAAAACTTATCAACTAATGGTGCCGTTCTGGCCCGACATGGCAAAAGCTAATTCTGGTTCTACGAAAGCGATGAACGATTTTGCTCAAGCATTTGACTCTGTCAAAAAGATTGTCGTTTTCTCCCGGTCATTAGAAAAGGTTGAACAGAAAAATGCAAGTATTGTTCGTACAAATCTGAAAGATGAAATACTAAAACTAAAAAAGCAGGAAGGTAAAAACATCTTAACTGGCGGTGTGGATATTCCCTCGCAGCTCATACAGCTTGGACTTGTGGATGAATATCATTTTGTAATTCAGCCGCTCGTGGTAGGAGAAGGAAGACGATTGTTAGAGAGCGCTAGCCTACAAGAAAGGCTACAACTTGTCGAGTCAAAGGTCTTTGCATCGGGATGTGTTATGCTCCGTTATACGAAGGGTTGAAGTTGAAATCGCAAATGACCTTCATATTGAAACTACACTCCCATTTCAATCCCATTCCGTGAATCGAGTGTTCGATTCCGAATTTCCACCGCTCGCCCAGAGTACCAACTAGGTTATCGTATGACTACAATTTTTTTCCAAGTCTCACCATTTTTTGTTTTGATACTTAGAAAGTATGTCCCTGACGGAAGATGTGAGATGTCGGCGCTCGCCTGATTGCCGTCAATTATCTGCTCGATCGGGTATTTCTTTCCGTCGATGGCGATCATAAGCAACTCGAGGATGGGTATACGGTGCTCAATATGAACGAAAGTTTGCGCCGGGTTCGGGTAAACGTGTAATTTGTCATCTTTACCGTCTTCCAGTCCAGTGATGGGCATTACCTCAATTGAGGTATAAAAAATTTCGCTGACGACAGTTGCATCGCTTGCCTGCACACCCACCCGCAGTGTACCGACAAAATTTATTTTAGGAGTAATTGTGAGCCCCGAAAACGAATAGTTTTCGCCCGCTAACACCCTTACCATTAGACTTGCTGGATCGGTGTCAGGATCTTCAATCAAAACGTTTTCCCGCAGGATTGTTAGCGCTGAATTGCTTTCCATGGAAAAATTTGCCACTTCGGTAATAACAGGCGCGTCATTGACGGGAATCACATCGATGTTTAGCACAAGAGTATTACTTACTTCTCCTGCATCTTCGAGTATCGCAGCGACAGAAAGTTGTCCATTATAGTCCAGCCCTGGACGAATAGAAGATCCAGACACTGAATAATTTTCTCCGGGCAACAACTTTAAAACGTGCTGTTCATCACTGTCATCAACATCATCGTAAAGAAGATCAGCCATTCGAATGAGCAACTCGTGATCTTCCTCGACAACAAGCGGATATTGCCCGGTGATCGTCGGTGCATCATTGATATTCGTGACTGTAAGTTTGAGGTAAAATACATCACTGGAACCGATCCCGTCACTCACTTGTATGGGAACTGTAAGCGTTCCAGAAAAATTTTTTTCCGGTGTCACGGTGTTTGCATTCGCTGTATAGTTGGCACCCGGCATCATCAAAATATAATGTTGCGCTGGATCACTATCAGGATCATCAATCAGCAAATCTGCTATTGACAAATTGAAAATGTTATCCTCAACCATGGACAACGCTTTTTGACCCATGATTTCAGGCGCGTCATTGACAGCAGTAACTTCGACCCTGGCATTAAAAGGGATACTCTCAGATATTCCGTCACTTACTGTAACTAATATTGATAGATCTCCATAAAAATTTTCGATTGGCGTGATTATATTATTCTCGAACTGATAATTATTTCCCGGACGAACTTTCAAAATGTAAGAGGCAAATACCGGATTGTCAACATCGCTGATGATAAGGTCTGTTGTGCCTATAGTGAATTTTACATCTTCATCGGTTGACAGATTTCGTTGGCCAGAGATGACGGGCGCGTCGTTTACCGGTGTCACTGTTATCAGCAAACTGTACGTCTGGCTCACAACTGTTCCCCTGGAAACTGTCACAGGGACATACAAAGGACCAAAGTAATTTGACTTAGGCGTCACTTTGTTTTCAGTAACTGTAAAGTTTGCGCCCACCCCTACCTTCAGCGTATATATAACCGGACCACTTTGTGTCATGGGATAATCTGGCGGCATATTTTTTATCTTAAAGTCAGCAAGTGCTAGCTGCTTTTCACTATCCTCCTCGATCGTGACAGCGGCATAAACGCCCTCGATGATTGGCCTATCATAGTAGAACGCGCCCATGTCTGCCCGACTACCATTTGGATCCTTTTCCAAATAAGGATTCCCGGCATCGATACACGGTGAAGTGGCATCCAGGGAAAAGTCATTATCATAAGGAGCAAGTAATTTCGGATCGGTATTAATGTTACCCGTGCCGGAATATCCGCCTTTAACA
>DASQTN010000152.1:0-2727 GCA_035641895.1 Chryseolinea sp.
ATCGCCTCTAATCCTTTAGGGCTGGTGACCAGGTATCCTTCCAAATAAAGAAGTGAAGAGTTCTTTATCGCATCCTCGTCCAGTTGTTGAACGGATAAAAATGAACTTACTCCAAGAAAAGTATTTAAAGTGCGGTTCGCATCTGGAGAGGTCATCACAAGACATCGGCCGGTATGGCCGGAAGGACAATCTTCATATTTCAGGTTTGTGTCAACCCCATTTCCCTTAAGATCTTCCAAAAAAAATTTACCGAAATCATCGTTGGCGACCAATAAAGAATAAAAGCATTTGCCTCCAAACTGATTGGTTGCTACAACGGTATTAGCCGCAGATCCGCCGCCCGTCATTTTACTTTTTTTCATATCGATGGCTTGCATCAAGTCGAGCTGGCGCTTTTCGTCCACCAAAGTCATTACACCCTTTTCGACATTATTCTTTATAAAGAAGTCATGGTCTACCTCCGTGACTATGTCCACAATGGCATTACCAATGCCATAAACGTCATACTTTTTCATGAAAAAAAATTTCGCAATGATACAACAAGATCAAGTGTCTTGGTGATAATAATCTGTTTTTTTAGTAAACAAACGATGGCAAATTAGGGGCGCTGGATGTTTAGAGTCATCTTATACTTTTTAGCGCGGTTTGGGTAATCTGTTATAAAACCATCAACCCCCATCCCCTTCAAGGAAAGCATGTCTGAAACCTCGTTAACGGTCCAGGGAATAACGCGAATTTTTTGTCGGTGTAAATGAAGCACCTTTTCTTTTGAGAGAAGTTTGAAATACGGACTATATACAGAAGGCTTGAATCCCAGAGCGGCCAAATTGCTGTCAATCGATTTGGTATTCTCAACAAGAGCAGCAAGTCGTATGTGCGGATATTTACTATGCCAGTATTTTAGAGCCCGGAAGTCGAACGACTGAATAACAATTCTTTCCAGTGGAAGATATTCGTCTACCAACTCATACACAAGATCTGAAAACTCTTCAACGGATGGGTGAAACTTTTTATCACCTTCAGGCGAGCTTTTAATTTCAATGTTATAGTCCACCTCATAACTGGCGTAACTTTTAATATGATTTTCTACGGCAGCGATGACTTCGCTCAGTAAGGGTTTGGAAATCGGAACTTTTTCCTGCTGCGGGAAATTTTTATTTCCCAAAGAACCACAATCAAACTCCTTTACCTCGTCATATGTAAGCTGATAAATGTTGAACTTCTTTTCATCCTTTGGTTGCAACGGGCTGCCGGATGGGGTCAGGCAAATCGCTGCTGAGATCCACGGCTCATGAGAAACAACAACTTTTTTGTCTTTTGTTATTACAACATCCAGCTCTATCGTCGTAACACCCGAATCGATTGCCAGCAAAAAAGCGGGAATGGTGTTTTCAGGTTTCAACCCTCGGGCGCCGCGATGACCCTGAACATCGAACTTTGGAATATACTGAGCTGTAGCACTACTTGCTAATGCCAATAACGAAGTTAAAAACAACACTCGATACGCCATGTACAAAGATAGAATTGCTACCGTATACCACAAATGTTAAGACTTCAAATTTACTGACTGGAGATTTTATAACGCTATGGTTACACGCCGGACTTTGTTCATTGAAAAGACGACCTGCCGTCGCCTAAATTGCCCGAGAAACTGATCACTCGCAATGTATGGGTAATACAGGATTCCCCGCCTGCCTTGTGTGGGATGTACTGGACTCGAACCAGTGACCCCTTGCCTGTCAAGCAAGTGCTCTGAACCAAACTGAGCTAACACCCCTCTTGTGTGTCGCGGGCAGGGAACCGGTGACCCCTACCCTGTCAAGGTAGCGCTCTAAACCAACTGAGCTAATTACCCTACAACCCTTAAGATTTAAAGATTGTGACCCCGGAGAGATTCGAACTCTCGACCCATTGATTAAGAGTCAATTGCTCTACCAGCTGAGCTACGGAGTCAAATTATTTTGGGCTGCAAAGTAAGCAGAACAATGGTTAGTGACCAAATCTATTGTTAAAATAAAAATCCCTTCCTCCACTATGCCCTCATAGTCGCGATATTAATTTTGAAATAAAGTAAACGCCATGCAAACTGCAGATTATTGGATCCATCACCTCAAACTTGCTCCGCATCCTGAAGGTGGATTTTACAGAGAAACGTATCGTTCGAAAGAAAATATTCAGCTCTGCGGGCTTCCGTCTCGCTTTCCCTCTCCACGAAGCTTTTCAACAGCCATTTATTTTCTTTTACGGAGCCAGGACAAATCTTTATTCCACCGCATCAAATCTGATGAGCTCTGGCACTTTCATGCTGGAAGCGCTTTGAATATATATTTGTTAGAGCATGGCAATCTTAAAATATTCAAATTAGGCGACAATCTAGAAGCAGGCGAATTACTTCAAGTGGTTATACCGGCAAACTGTTGGTTTGCCGCAAAACTAATGTCACAGAACGCATATACATTATCGGGTTGTACTGTTGCTCCAGGTTTCGATTTCAAAGATTTTGATATAGCTGACCGGAAGAAATTGATACAGGAATTTCCGAATCGGGCCGACATTATCACCGAGTTAACTACTCCGTAATAACCAACTTTCGAATCAAGGTTCCCGAGGATGTTTTTATAATAACCGAATAAATGCCTTCACTGCGCTTACCAAAATGAAAAGGTATATTGTGTTCCCCAGGTGGAAGATTTTCTTTCGCAGACACAATTTCCTGTGAAAGGAAAT
>DASQTN010000153.1:0-2207 GCA_035641895.1 Chryseolinea sp.
AAGCGACGATGGAGGCATCTAACCATCAGACTGCTGCACCTTCAAAATTAAATTCAAGCCAAATCGCGGCACTTGAAAAAATTATTGCAGTTCAAGATGTAGGATTTATTCATGGACCACCGGGCACAGGGAAAACCACGACGTTAGTGCAAGCGATCACGCAGGTTGTTTCGGATGAAAAACAAGTATTGGTATGTGCGCCAAGCAACGCTGCAGTGGATTTGCTAGCCGACAAATTAAGCGAGCAAGGGTTAAGCGTATTGCGTATTGGTCATCCGGCTCGTGTTACCGAACAGTCCCTGGGCAAGACACTTGACGCAAAGATCGCCGATCACCCAAGTTACCGCGAGCTTCGTGCGCTACGAAAAAAGATGGAGCGATTGAAAAGTACGGCGCTAAAATTTAAGCGGAACTTTGGATATCATGAAAAACAGGAGCGTAAGCTTTTGCTTCAGGAATCGAAAGCACTAAAGGCTGATGCTGATCTGCTGGAGTTTTATATCGTCAATGATCTGTTGCAGAATACCCAGGTAATTTGCTGCACGCTGGTTGGCTCATCACATCCGGTGCTGCGTGGAAAAAAATTTAAGACGGCATTTATCGACGAAGCCGCGCAAGCGCTGGAACCGGCGTGTTGGATCCCTGTCTTACGGTCACATCGGGTAATTTTCGCCGGTGATCATCAACAACTGCCGCCTACTATTAAGTCGAATGAAGCTGCCAAACTTGGACTCTCCAAAACGCTTTTCGAAAAAGGAATTGAACGCCATCCTGAAATGTCAGTTATGTTAAAAGTTCAATACCGGATGCACGAGGATATCATGAAATTTTCTTCTGAATATTTTTATAACAATGAGTTAATTGCCAGTGACTCCGTAAAAAATGAAACATTGACAGGGAACGAATCGCCGGTTGAATTCATTGATACAGCCGGCTGTGGTTACAATGAATCTCAAGATCCAGAGACCTTGAGCCGTTTCAACGAGGATGAGGCTCGCATGCTAATGGGATTGGTGGAAGCACTAGTTGAACGATTTGGTCAGGATGAATGGCTGGAGAAAAATTTGTCACTCGGAATTATTACACCCTACCGGGCACAGGTGGATTATCTTCATAAGCTAGCGGAAAGTTCAACGACACTCGAACCGTTACATGCGTTGATCAGTATTAATACGGTTGATGCGTTTCAAGGGCAGGAACGGGATGTTATTGCTATCAGTTTTGTAAGAAGTAATGACAAAAGCGAAGTTGGCTTTTTGGGAGATATCAGACGAACAAATGTGGCGATGACCCGTGCAAAGAAAAAGTTGATTATGATTGGTGACAGCGCCACGCTGGCTTCTCATCCGTTTTATACCGAACTCTTAGACTATGTTCAAGGTCGCGGATTTTATAAAAGTGCTTTTGAGATTAATGTAGTATGACTTTCGCCGATCACGTACTTTTATTTTATAAAGACCTTGAAATCAAAGCGCCATTGCCGAAAGGCGTGGTGGCGCTCAATCCCTATCACGATAATGAATCGTTTTCTTATTGCGCTACGTTTTACAAAAGGTTTTTTGATGATGGGGATGAACGTACGCTCATTCTTGGAATAAACCCTGGGCGTCATGGGGGAGGAGTAACAGGAATTCCATTTACGGATCCTATCAAGCTGGAGCAATATTGTTGTATTCCAAACTCCTTCAATAAGAAGCCAGAGCTGTCTGCCGATTTTATTTACAAGATGATTGAACGTTATGGAGGTCCTAAAAAATTTTATGGTAAATTTTATTTTGGGGCGATCAGTCCCTTGGGATTTACTATGGATGGGAAAAACCTTAATTATTATGACGTAAAAGAATTACAGGTCGCGCTGAAGGATTTCATTATTGAATCATTGAAGAAACAAATGACCTTCGGCATCAATACTTCTATTTGTTACTGTCTTGGTGAAGGGGAAAATTTTAAATTTCTGCGCAGGCTCAACGACGAGATTAAAATATTTCAGCAAATCGTTCCGTTGGCTCACCCGCGTTTTATTATGCAATACCGGCGGAAGAAAGTTGATGAGTATGTTGATAGCTATTTAAAGTCTCTTGCGTTATCCTAAATTTCACGGAGAGGGCATGTAGAAAATGCCACGCGGATGTCTCAGCGTTTTGCTTTTGAGAAAACCTAAGGCAGAAAATTTTATAGGATCAGCTCGACGCACAACTTCAAACTTC
>DASQTN010000154.1:0-6574 GCA_035641895.1 Chryseolinea sp.
GAATAATAGAGGACAACGGGTACCTGGTTGAAATAGCCGCCGATAAGCGCAGCGTTCTTTGTGATCTGAAATTCGGTAGGAGCAAACGGAATGTAGTTCTTCACTTCATATTTAACGTATTCACCTTTTTCTTGCGAGACCACATAAAGCTGCATGTTGTTACGCTTTACCTCAGGACGTCGGAACAATAAAAAGAACTTACCGTTGATTGCCCTTTTTGCAACCAGTGATATCCTCTTTTCGATCGACAAATAGCCTTTCCAGTTTACCTTAAAGGCTGTGTCTAATTTTATGATCTCTATTTTATCATCGTCCATGGCTAACAATCGACGATATAAAAAGATCCCGTCCTCCTGTGAGGGCATTACCTCATAGAAATCATTTTTTTCAAGATTAAGCTCATAGCGGTTTGTTTGCAACACTTGCTGCGCGTTGCTTGGCTGAAAGTTTAGAAGCAGGAGTAAAAAGAACCCACTACTTAACCACCACTTTGTTAATGTAGAATACATCACGCACCCGGTCCTCCTTTGTTGTATTTCGAACGGTCTGATATCCCCAGACATAAAAGGTGTCAGATTGCCATTGACGGACACCACCTTCGAATTCTTTTTCCGATCTGATCTCATCCAATGGATCACTCACCTTCACCTTTATAATATTTTCCAATGCTTGTCCATCCTGGAGACTGATTGCCTTTAGTTTGAGGTCCGATTCCTTTTTATAAAGAAAATATATCTGATCGTTTTTCATTACATAATCTGATACCTGTTCAAGGCCCGGCATTTTCATTTCGTCGAGCTTAAAACTATGATCCCAATTTACTTTTCCGTCGCTAGAGAATGAAATCAATGATGTTGACGAAGTTCGGATTTCATTGGTATTCCGGGCGGTACTGTTGTACATGTAGGGCCGGTACATTCTGCTCATGCCCGGATAATAAAAGTTATACGGATAAAAGCCGTACGGACTGTAGTATGGATTGTAATAGTAAGGATTTGAATAGTACGGGCTAGTGCTTGACACAGGAGTGTAAACCTCAGCCAACAGTATAAATCCCTTTGAATATTCAGCAACTGTAAAAGGCATGACGTAACTCATGAAGTTCGGGATACGCCCAGCTTTTGCGTCGTCTTGCGAATTTTGTTTGATACGTTCCGCGCGCTTCGAAGGAAGATAGTCGAGGTAATGCGACAGTTGTCCAAAATCGAAATATTTTATCGGCTGTTCCTGAAATGGATTGATATCGAGAAAATAAAAACCAAGGGACTGCTTCGAATTGCGCTCTCCCCATGTACCAATGACAGCCAGATCTTCGCGATGCAACGTGCTGGTTATACCTGTTTGAAGCGTCTTTCCCTCTTCAATAGGAACAACGTCTTCCAACAATTGCTTTCCAGTCTCATCAAACGTACGAAGAACAAATTTTCGATTTTCTTTTGTGCTTCGGTCTACCAGAACAGTGTTGAAAGTGTGATTCTGATTTGTACGGAGATCAACTAGCTCCGTGTCTTTTTGAAAGAAGCCAGGGATTACACGGATATTCTTGCTGGGAAGTTCGTACAAAATAACGGCGGGCTCATTGTTTACATAACCGCCGAAAATGAAATTGCTGCCTGCTTTTATAAAGTGTGTAAGTTTGAAATCAAGCTCAGGTTTGATTTGATATCTGGCCGTTAGGCTGGCATTGTCCTGAAGGCCGACTTCTATTAATTCAAAATCGTTTTTAGTTGTTTCCCCGGTCCGGTACAGAAAATATATTTGACCTGGCACTACTTCATAGCCAATCATTTTGTAACGATCGTTGATTTCAAGATCAAGCGTGCTTTTCTCCTGAAGTGCGGTATCCAATAAAATGAGTTCCCAAACCTTATTCGAGCCTTTGTATTTGTCTCGCTCCCGAAACAATGCAAGTCCTTCTTCTTTTAAAGAAATGACATTGAAGTAATCATCCGAGTTTTTTTGCTCCCGTTCGTACCGCTGGGTTTGAGACACCTGGGCGTAAGTTGAACACGAGCATAACAACAGAAAAAGTAAAAATACTCGAGACACGATCAAGCCATTCATAGACAGAAAAATTTCATTTGGTTTCGCTTAAGGCCATTATGAGGTCGAATTCATCGGCCTTTACAGGTTGAACTGACAGTCTGGATGCTCTCACTAGAACCATATCTGCTAAACGCTTGTCAGCCTTAATTTGTGCGAGTGTAACTGGTTTTTTTAATTTTTTGTCGGAGGCAATATCAACGGCAATCCAGTTGTTGTCCTTTGGTTCGGGATATCCTTCCTTAACGATTTTTCCGATTCCAACGATGGCTTTGTCTTCGCCACTATGGTAGAAAAAAGTCAAATCGCCCTTTTTCATATTTTTTAAATTGTTCCGAGCCTGAAAGTTGCGTACACCATCCCATACCGTTTTCTTGTCGCGCGCCAGGTCGTCCCATGAAAAAGTGCCGGGTTCACTTTTTACTAACCAGTAATTCATAACCTTAAAGTTTTTTTAGTTTTACAAATTAGTGAATATTTCGAGTTTGAAGCCTGCCTGCCGCAGACAGGTTTGAAGTTTCTAGTTTAAAGTTGTGCGGCCGGATGGTTTTTGATGGTGCAAGGGACACTCCTTTGTTCCCGGATTTACTTGAACACATAAACACCCAAACACCTAAACACGTTGAAAGCGTTAGTAATATGCGGGCCGACAATAGCGGATGTAGTTTTTTCTACACCGATAATTCGTGCTTTGAAGGTTCAATTGGATGATTTAGAGTTGCATATTCTTGCGGACTTATCTTCGGCTTTCACGTTAGATGAAAATCCGTACGTCGACCGTATTCATTTTTCAGGACCTTCGGTTTGGCAAAGCCACATCCGACTCAAGCGCGAAAAATTCAACCTCGTTATAAATTTAAGTGACCATCTGTCTTCAAAATGTTTAGCTTTTATTCTGAACGTAAAGACGTACGCATCAAAGTCCATCCAATGGAAGCAGTGGCTCATGGTAAACCTTAAAATTGATCAGCTTCCAAATGATCATGTTGTTGATCGCATGTTCGATGGGTTGAAGGAGCTCCAATTGAAACCTGATGAGCTCGGGCTGGATTATTTCATTCCCGAAAAGGATAAGGTATCAAAGGAGTGGCTGCCTGATACGTTTCAGGAAGGATACGTTGCATTTTGCGTTAACGCTTCGCACAATACTCGAAAGCTCACCGTTGCCAGAATGATTGAATTGTGTGATAAAATAAACAAGCCGATAGTCCTATTAGGATCAAACGAGGACACAGGTTTAGGGGAAACCATCCGCGACTTTTTTAATCAGCCAGCTGCATCGGAATATGAGGAGGGATTACTTAAACTCAACAAGCGCACTATTATTTTCAACGCGTGTGGCAAATTTAATTTCAATCAGATGGCAAGTATTGTTAAGAGAGCACGGGCGGTTTTCACCTTCGACAATGATTTTATCCCGGTTGCTTCAGCGTTCAAAAAGGAGATCTTTGGGTTATGGGGAAATACAATCTTGCTGTTTGGCAGATACCCCTACCGTACCAAATTTGTAGTGCTCGAGAATAACAAAATATCATGCCGTCCGTGCTCTGTGAAAGGATTTTCAAAATGCCCGAAGGGACATTTCAACTGCATGAATCAGATTGTGTTTGATTTTTATTTGCCTTAACATCTTCTGAAAATTGGGCTAAAGCCCGGTTCGAGTTTCAGCGATTACCCCGGCCTTAAGGCCGGGGTAATCCGTTGCCCATGACGAAGGACTTTAGTCCGATGTGGACAATTTTTCAAAATGAAGAGCACTACCTTCTAGAAAGTTTTGGGACAAAAGATGCACTTAATAAGCGCGTACCAGTCTGCCTTCCATATAATTCACATATGCCCGGTTCACAACCTTCATGCCGCCTGGTGTAGGGTAGTTTCCTGTAAAATACCAATCGCCGGAATGATGTGGTATTGCTTTGTGCAGATTTTCGACAGTTTGAAAAACCACTTCCACTTCTGCTTTCATGTCGGCTGGTTTTATGATCTCGGAAATCTTTGCTGAGACCTGATCGTAGGAGAATTGTTCGTAAAGTTCCTTTAGATAATTATTTTGGATCTGGTGTCCGCGGGCGCGAATACATTTTTCATACACTTCCCCCATCAAATAGTCTCTGCCCTGATCTTTTAACAGGGCTGTCATCGCGCGGAATGCGACGAAGTCGCCCATTCTGCTCATGTCAATACCATAACAATCCGGGAAGCGTATTTGAGGGGCAGAGGAAACAATCACAATTTTTTTAGGATGAAGCCGGTCAAGCATTTTAAGAATGCTTTTTTCGAGAGTGGTGCCGCGGACAATGGAGTCATCAATAACGACTAGTGTATCCATGCCCTTGCGGATTACCTCATAAGTCGTATCGTAAACGTGAGCCACCATTTCATCACGGTGTTCATCGTCGGTAATAAATGTTCTCAATTTAACATCCTTCAACACAAGTTTTTCGAGACGAGGCCTAAAGGAAAGAATGTCTTCTAGAGAATCAACCGACGGTTTCTGATCGATAATGACATCTTTTTGCTTCTTGATCAAATAATCTTCGATACCAGCCATCAAACCATAAAATGCTGTTTCGGCAGTATTCGGAATATAAGAGAAGACCGTATTCCTGATATCAAAATTTATCGCTCGCAACACCTGGGGTACCAGCAGGCGTCCTAATTGCTTCCGTTCCTTATAAATATCAGGATCATTACCACGTGAAAAATATATTCTCTCGAAGCTGCATGATTTTTTCTCGCCTGGTTGAATAATTACGTGTTGCGCGTATTCACCATTTTTGTCAATGATCAACGCATGACCAGGCTTAACTTCTTCGATTTGATTATAGTCAATGTTGAAGGCCGTTTTAATTGCTGGCTTTTCCGATGCGACTACAACGACTTCATCATTAGCATAAAAGTATGCAGGCCGAATTCCATTGGGATCCCGTACGACGAACGCCGATCCGGACCCTGTCATGCCAGCCATCGTGTAACCTCCGTCAAAATCTTTACACGCACGACGCAGCATGCGAGAAAGGTTCAGTTCATTTTCGATAATGTCTGATACCTCACGATTGGAGAATTTATCTTTGTATTTATCGAACAGGCCCTGCACTTCTTCATCAAGGAAGTGTCCGATCTTTTCCATTACCGTGACCGTATCGACCTTTTCTTTCGGATGTTGTCCAAGACCAACGAGAAGGTCAAAGAGCTCTTCAACATTGGTCATGTTGAAATTTCCAGCCATTACAAGGTTACGGCTGCGCCAATTGTTCTGACGTAAAAAAGGATGAACGTTTTCAATACTATTCATCCCATGTGTTCCATATCGAAGATGTCCTAACCAAAGCTCGCCGGTAAAAGCTACGTTTTCTTTAAGCCATCGTTCATTCTTGAATTTTTGTTTTCCTTCCTTTTGCGCCTTCTTGTATTTCTTCCCGATTTTTTTGAAAAGTGCTGCTACCGGTTGGGATTTTATCGACCGGTAACGGCTAATGTATCGGTGACCGGAGTCGACGTCTATCTTAATGTTTGCAATCCCCGCTCCATCCTGACCGCGGTTGTGTTGTTTCTCCATGAGGATGTACATCTTATTAACGGCCCACATCGGGCCATACTTTTCGATGTAATACGAAAGAGGCTTTCGAAGTCGGATCATTGCAATCCCGCACTCATGGAGAATCTGGTCACTCATTTTCCGTTATCTGTTATCCGTTAATCGTAATCCGACAAATTCTCCCGTCATCGCTTTCCGTAAACTACAGTTAAGGGCCTGTTGCCATTAACTATTAACGGTTAACGAATAACGGCCATCGGCATCAAAGCACAAAGTTAATTTTATTAATCCATCTCATCAACAAATCCGGCTTGAAGAACAAGATGAGTATCAACAAAACCAATGCGGTGCCAAAAAAATTTTCAAACGTAAGATTATTTCCCTTTTTAAGAGATTCGCCCTTCTTGATAAAGGCATAAAAAGGAATTCTGAGGTAGTAAAAAAGTGACACAACAGTATTTAACAGGCCAAAAACGAGCAGCCACAGTAGAATCGGCTTTTCGGATAATTGATATGACTCCCAAACGGCGGAAAAAATGAAAAATTTTGCCGTGAAACCTGCTGTGGGAGGCAATCCGGTCAATGCAATAAGTCCAATCAAAAGACATACACAAGGCCACACCAACGTCTTTCCGATTCCCGCAAACGATTCCACCGAATTCAAACCCATCATTTCAAAATATTGCAGGTAGATGAAAACCAAATAATTTATTAGCACATAAACAGCGGCGTAAAAAAGCATAAAATCTATTCCGGTGGGAATGAATGCTCCAACCCCGACAAGTAAAAATCCAGATTGCGCTATAGACGAGTATGCCATTAGACGTTTTGGCCTCGTTTGCCACAGCGCGGAGAAATTTCCTATTGTAAGTGAGAGTATCGCTACAAAGCAGATCACAAATTGCCAGTCGTGGCGGGATTGTCCGAATAAGTTCAATGCGAGCGTAAATTTGGCTAGGACACCAAGTCCCGCAAGCTTCGGTACCACAGAAA
>DASQTN010000155.1:0-5571 GCA_035641895.1 Chryseolinea sp.
GCCGAAACTATAAATTATTTTCTCATGATCACAAAGAAATGTTTTCACGCAAGCCTCAACAACTGCGAACGTCTTAATAATATGCGTGGAAACTCCGTGGCCAGAAAAATTTTAACCGCTGAGAAAAATTCAGATGAAATACAGGTGGAGTTCCGCTGAGCCGGGGGTAATCATATAGTTCTGCGGATCTCAGCGCGCATTTATTCTCAGCGATCCTCCGCGCTAAACTACCACGTATGAGATAAAAACGCCTCCAAGACCAATCGTAAAGGCCCTAGGTTATGTCCTCCGCTGTTGCATCTCTTGTCTTTTTGCGCGCTTCGGCCACAGTTCGTTCAGTAAAGACTCGTGGGTCAACAACGGTGTGTAAATTTTTCCATGCTAAATCTGAATGATTGGTATTTGCTGCACTGACTTTTTGAAGGCATGAAGTTTGACAGCCAATATTAAATTTGACCGATATGCCTGCAAAAAAAACAAAGAAAAATTCGCTGGTAAATAATATCAATGCTCGAAAAAAGAGTGGAACCAGCCGTTCTAAAAAGAACTCTACTGTCAGTAAGAAGGCCTATAAAAAAATGCAAAACAACTGGGGCAAAAAAAAGTAACAGCGGGGTAAGCTAATGTCCTAAAGGGATTGAGCGTGTACTCAATTCAATTCCTTCATGATATATCCGATCCCTCTGATATTTTCGATTTTTAAGTCTGGATCTTGTCGCAAATACTTTCTTAGTCTGGAAATAAAAACATCCATACTCCGGGCCACAAAAAAGCCATCTTCCTCCCAAACGGTTTTCAGAAACAGTTCCCGTTCGATTAACGTATCGCGGTGGCGGAAAAACATTTCCAAAAGTTTGGCCTCCTTGTAAGTGAGCTGAGTAACCATGCCGTTGGCATTCAAAACGAGATTACGAAGGTCGAGCGTCGAACTTCTGGCCTTTAGAACTCCGGATCGATCAGTCGCAGGTTGCAGTCCCATCGATCGTCTTAAAACAGCTTCGATCCTGTATTTAAATTCTTCAATACTAAAAGGCTTGCATACATAATCGTCAGCACCGATCTGAAACCCGCGTATCCGGTCTTCGATCTGACTTTTTGCTGTTAAAAAAATAATTGGAACGTGTTGGTTATATTTCCGGATATCCCTTGCAAGATCGTATCCATCTTTGTCGGGGAGCATGATATCCAGGATGCAAAGATCAAACGTGTTGTGATGAAAAGCGGAAAGACCTTTTTCTCCGTCTTTGTATAAATGGACTTTCCATCCCAACCCATCCAGTGAGTCCTTAATGAGAAACCCAAGACTTTCATCGTCTTCCACGAGCATGATTTGAAGGTTCTCTTTCATGACTTGTTAAATTATTTCACGGATACATTCAATTCGCCAGGCGTTATTATAAGCCTTTGACTGATTGCAAAACCACGGGCCATTTTCATGCTTTCGGTAAAACAATTCTTACCTCGGTACCCTGATTCAAAGTGCTGAAGAGACGTACATCGCCGCGGTGTTTTTTGATAACACTTTTGACAAGGCTTAATCCTAACCCAAACCCTTTAACGCTATGAACATTACCCGTTGAAACACGAAAGAATTTGTCAAACACTTTTGATTTTGCTTCTTTTGAAATTCCCACACCCTTGTCAGAGATTGCGATTTCAATATCCTTTCCGTTGTCAATGGTGGTTACGGTGATGTGCGGCCTATCCGGCGAATACTTCTCTGCATTATCAATTATATTATTAATGGCCTGGGCAAGCATTTCGCGGTCGCCCAATATGTATCTGCTTTGCGCATTCAATTCAAGGTTCAAATTTCCATTGCGCTCATGAATTTTTAAATGAAATGCTTCAGCGCAATCTTTGATCAATTCATGGACATCCATCGTAGCGAAAGAAGGACGATTTTTAAATTCTAGTTTTGAACCCAGTAAAACCTGTTCTATTTTTTGACGGAGTTTTTCGTTTTCTTTTAACAAAATATCGAGGTACACACCAGTGCCCTTATGATCGCCGTACTTTTGTTTGAGGAGCTCAGCTGCAAGGTTGATATTTGTTACGGGAGTTTTGAATTCATGCGTCATGTTGTTTACAAAGTCACTCTTCAACTCGGCAAATCTTCTTTCGCGAAGGAGTGATGCCATGGCATAAGCAAAAAATCCCATCATGAGCAAAAGCATAATTGTCGAAAAAATCCATATGTCTAGTTGGGCTGCAACATAACTTTGTTTCTTTGGGAAGTATACAGCGAAATTCTTTTCGCCTGCATACTTGCGAAACTGGTCAGCATCATTCGTTGATAGTTTACTCCTTGTAGCTTCAATATAGTTTCCATAAACAAGTGTGTCATCATCGGCGCGATAGATACCTAATTCATAACCGAGATCCAGAGAGCGCAGTTGAAATTCATTTTTTAATAGTTGGTCAAGCTCGGTGTCATTAATCCCGGTATGTGTATCAACAAAGAAAAAGTTGGATGACAGCTTTTTAATTTCATGGTTCTTTGACAGTGAATCGGCAACCTTTTTAAGAGCCATTTGTACACTGTGATCAAACTGTCTTTCTGCGACGCTAAAGGCGCGGTTAACCCAATAGACCTGCACTACTATGAGGCATGCAAGGACCAACGTTCCCCAAACGATGATGGTGCTTAAATGGCGGTTTTTCATACTTTAAAAGTACAATTTTCAAGGTTGCCTTTACATACCTTTTCAGGGTTTAACACTCCGTTAACACTACTTTACACTTGTTAACGCTTTACACATCATCAAATCGTTAGCCTTGTCTTGCGTTTATTCCGCTTGACTATGTTTTCCAGAAAAGATCTCTCATTTTTTTTAGCCGCGTTACTGTTGGCGGCAGTTGCCTATACACTGATGGTCGTGGATCCGGTCGAATACGGTTTTGGAATCTTAACGTTATGGATTGCTCCACCGTTGCTGCTTGTTGCTTTTTGTCTACCCGTCATCGGTATCTCCGGTGTCATTGTAAATTATAGACAGCGTTGGCGCGATATTAAAAAAAATCCGGCCAAGCAACTGGGTGGCGTCGGCGTATTTATCATAGCACTTGTCATCTATCTGATTACCCTGGAGCCCACTGCTAGCCTTTGGGACTGCTCAGAATTCATTGCATCTGCATACAAACTTCAGGTACCTCATTCTCCAGGCGTGCCGTTGTTTCTGTTGATCGCAAGATTGTTTTCCATGCTCGTATTGGATGATATAGCGATGGTCGCACCGGCAATGAACGCTATGAGCGCCCTATTTTCTGCCCTCGCCGTTTTTATTACGTATCATCTGATATACCGCTTCGCCGTACTCATGGACGGAGGTGAAAAGACCCCTGGAATTCTCCCGGTTTGTGCTGCGCTGTGCGGTAGCTTATGCGTTGCTTTTTCAGATTCATTCTGGTTTTCCGCCGTTGAAGCAGAGACTTATGCAGCGGCAGCTTTTTTTCTCGTGTTACTCGTTTGGCTGATCATATCGGGAAAGGATCTTACCCGCGAAAAGCGTAGCCGCCGGTTAGTGCTTATTTTTTATGTGGCAGGTTTGTCATTCTGTATTCACCCAATGTGCCTGCTTGCCTTACCGTTGTTACCACTTTGCTGGTATAGTGAAAAGATCACGTCAATGAAGAAGTTTGTCCTGGCAGTCGGTGTAGGATTGCTCATTGTTATCGTGATCAACCGGCTTGTCGCAGTTGGTTTATTTGAATTGATGTTTTCGTTTGATTTATTTTTTGTCAACTCATTTCATACTCCTTTTTATTCCGGAGCGATTGTGCTATTGGTGTTGATGACTCTACTTTTCATTTTTTTACTGCGTCGTTTCAGGAATCATTCACAATACAGCTGGGCAACCATTTTTTTACTCGCTGGCTTTCTGCCCTACATCATGCTCTTCATTCGCTCGAATCACAATCCTCCAATTGATGAAACGAATCCAGAGGATTTAGCGCTGATCAGAGCTTATATGAATCGTGATTCGTATGGCTCGACACCATTATTGTACGGCCCGTACTTCGACGCCGAAATTGAGGGAGTGACAGTGAAAGATAAAATGTATTATAAGGACCGAGACTCCTATCAGATAGCGGGAACCACTTCTGCCTATCAATATGACAAATCGCGTCAGACCATCCTGCCACGGATGTACAGCAATGATGAAAACCACATCACAGCATACCGGCAATGGACAGGCTTGAAGGAAAACGAGCAACCTGGCTTTTCTGACAACCTTGAATTTATGTTCCGGGTCCAATTGGGGGAAATGTATTTCCGATATTTCCTGTTCAATTTTGCGGGGCGGGAAAGTGATGTGCAATACAGCAGGTGGCTCAAGCCCTGGGATTCGCTCGAGGGTGACAAATCAAGAAATCAATATTGGATGGTACCGTTGATATTCGGATTAGCGGGTGCCTTTTATCAATACTACAAAAGTAGAAAAGATTTTCTAACAATAGCCATATTCTTTCTGGTCACTGGTGCGCTGCTTGCCATTTATTTAAATGCTCCTCCCACAGAGCCACGAGAGCGGGACTATATCTATGTTGGCTCATTTATCGCTTTTTCGATATGGATAGGCCTCGGCATCAAGGCGCTTGGAAATGTTGCGGCGAGATACAAAATGGGATTATATGTTTTGCCTTTCATCGGTCTTTTACTTCCGGGATGGATGGGTTGGCAGAATTTTGATGACCACGATCGAAGCGGCAGAACTTTTCAAATCGATAACGCAAAGAATCTTTTGCAAAGCTGTGCGCCAAACTCGATTCTATTTACTGGTGGTGACAACGACACTTTTCCGCTATGGTATCTTCAGGAGGTGGAAGGTTTCAGGACAGATGTCCGAGTAATGGTTTTAAGTTATCTAAATACAGACTGGTATATTAATCAGCTTCGAAGACCTTATTATAATTCGCCCGCATTTAATCTAAGTCTCAGCGAAAAGGACTACCTGCAATACGGTCCCAACGACGTTCTCTACGTTAACGAAAGCATTAAAGAGGGGATCGATGCAAAAAAGTATCTTCAGTTGTTGCATGACGAGCATCCGGCCTTAAAAAGGCATTCGTCCGGTGGCGAACCATATTCCATTATTCCTTCGCGAACATTAAAGGTGCCGGTGTTCAATTCGAGTGCGTCGAATCAAACCCGACTTACGGTAGATTCAGATTCCAATGACAATGAAATAGCACTTGACGTTAAAGGAAATTATTTGACGAAAAATGCGCTGGCATTACTTGATTTGCTTATCAGCAATGAATGGAAACGACCAGTATATTTTAATTTCACTTCTTACAATCAAATCGATTTGAATGTTGTCCCATACCTTGTACAGGAAGGACTGGTATATCGCCTTATGCCACAAGAAAACCGGTCAAAGGATGTCGAAGCCGATACCCAGCTGATGTATGAGAATTTAATTACAAATGCCAGCTACGAAAACCTGTTGCAAACTGATATCTATTTTAATCATGAGGATTTTCAGGCGCGTATGGTCGAACCGCTGCGCTCAGCGTTTAACGAACTGGCTGTTGGCTTATTGAATGAAGGTGATGAAGTCAAAGCCA
>DASQTN010000156.1:0-3266 GCA_035641895.1 Chryseolinea sp.
TACCAATAATTCTTTTAGTGGAAGACAATATTGATTTAAGCGCTTACTTATCTGAAATCCTTGAGAAGAATTTTAAAATAATTACTGCTTTTAACGGTCAACAAGGATTTGCGTCAGCGCTGGAGCATATTCCTGACCTTATCTTAAGCGACATGATGATGCCTGAAATGGATGGTTTTGAATTGTGTACAAAGATCCGCAGCGAGGAAACTACAAGTCATATTCCATTTGTGCTTCTCACCGCGCGCGCTTCTGTTCAAGATCGTCTTGAAGGTTTTGAATTAGGTGCTGATGAATATTTGACCAAGCCTTTCAATGTGAACGAGCTCCTTGTGCGCATCAATAATTTGCTTGAGCAAAGAAGAAACCTCCGCGAGAGATTTAGTAAAGAAATCAAAGTACAACCAAAAGATATAACGGTTACATCTTCCGACGAACGGTTTTTACAAAAAGTACTTACTAAAATGGAAGAAAAAATATCAGATTCCAGTTTTTCGGTCGAAACCTTTAGCACGGAAATAGGCATGAGCAGAAAGAACTTTCACAGAAAGCTCGTAGCACTTATTGACCAAACTCCGAATGAATTCATTAGAATTTTCCGGCTTAAAAGGGCCGCTCAGCTCCTTGAACAAAAATCTGGTAACGTAAGTGAGATTGCATATCAGGTAGGGTTCCAAAACCTGTCTTACTTCACCAAATGTTTTAAAGAGCAATTTGGCATCGCACCTGCCGAATTCCTGCATAAGAAATCGGCACAAAATAATGAAGGCTGACGATTAAAAAGGATCCTCGGCAGGCGGTTTGTTGATTTGAAAAGTTTTGTAATCACGAAGTTTTTGTAAACCAGTTCGCCAAGAAATCAAAGGGAGATACCGATTTTTTTTCGAAATGTGTGCATGTTGCTGTACCGTTTCTTTGCGATGCAGGTTTCGTTTTACTCGATTGTTATTCTTACTTTTCCAATCGTCGCTGCAATAGCTGGGAGGAAATTCATTTTCAAACCGCTTAACACTTTTTTACATGGGTATTTCGATAAAAAACAGCTTTATTAATTGGTTTTAATTTACAGGAAAATTTTTTTCTTACCTTTTAAATAAATAGTCGCGTCCCACGGTTGGTACCAACAATACGGAAATAGCGCATCGTGATAGTACATGACAGGTGTCTTGAGCCAGAATTGTACCTTGAGCATCAACCCTTTCCTGAATGGGAAAGTATATAATACCAGGATCTTTCTTGTATCTTCGAAAAGTCCGGATTACACTTTTAAATTGATCTTTTATACTCAGACCAGCATCCCAATCAAACATGCCTAGGAAACCCTTCAACCAATTACTGATTATCGTTTTAGTGCCCTTGCTGATTTCAAGCTCATGCAAGCAAGAAGAAGCACACACTACCGATCAGGCACAATCGTCAAATTCCAAACTGGACAAATTGAAATTGTCAGACGGATTTCGTGCTGATCACCTTTACAGTCCCTCCGCAAATGAACAAGGCTCGTGGGTGTCCATGACCTTCGATAATAAAGGCCGCCTTATTACCTCCGATCAGTATGGCGCGCTATACCGGCTGGAACTGGCCCCAAGAGGGAGTTCCGCGTCACCTAAAATTGAAAAATTGATAATCGGCACGGAAGATTCTCAACGGAAAGATACTACGACTTTAAAAATAGGAATGGGCTACGCGCAAGGTCTGTTATACGCTTTCAATAGCCTATACGTTATGGTCAACCACAACAGCAATAAAGATTTCGATAAAAATACGGGCTTGTATCGTTTACAGGACACGGATGGCGATGATCAGTTTGATAAAATTACATTGTTAAAATCCATGACTGGCGAACCAGGGGAACACGGTCCACACAGCATTGTTCTCGCGCCGGATAAGAAATCGATTTACATCGCTGCAGGAAATCACACTGACTTGCCGGTAATGGATTCGTATCGGCTACCTCCTGTATGGAAGGACGACAATCTATTTCCCCAGATCAAAGACCCGAGAGGTCATGCAAATAATCGCGGAGCACCCGGCGGGTGGATCGTCAATATTGATTCTTTAGGAAAACGGTGGGAACTTATCAGTGCTGGCTATCGCAATGAATTTGATATCGCCTTCAATGCCGCGGGCGATTTATTTACTTATGATTCTGATATGGAGTGGGACTTTGGAATGCCTTGGTATCGCCCAACGCGCATTTGCCATGTTACGAGCGGAAGCGAATTCGGCTGGCGCACCGGGAATGGAAAATGGTCTCCTGCCTATCCCGATAACTTACCACCGGTTCTTAACATCGGGCAAGGATCTCCTACCAACTTAATTTATGGAAGAAGTGCAAAATTTCCCGCAAAATATCAAGACGCGCTGTTTGCGTTTGATTGGAGCTTTGGAATTATTTATGCGATTCACCTTACGCCAAAAGGCGCATCATATGAGGGAAAGGCTGAAGAATTTCTGTCCGGCTCTCCCTTACCATTAACGGATGGTGTAATTGGCCCAGACGGTGCGTTGTATTTTCTTACTGGCGGACGCCGGCTGGAGTCCGACTTGTACCGGGTATACTACGAGGATCCAGCAAGCGCAGGCGATGTGAAGGATAGCGATGATGTGGCACAAATCACTGAGGAGAACAAACTGCGTAGAAAACTCGAGGAATTTCATACTGGCGCCAAAAAGGGGGCGGTGGATTTTGCATGGCCAAACTTGAAACACGAAGACAGGTTCGTTCGATATGCGGCCCGTATTGCCATTGAGCATCAACCTTTGGGCGAATGGCAGGCAAAAGCATTACGTGAAACCGATCCGCGCATTCTAACTCAGGCGGTACTTGCGCTGACGCGTCATGGAAAAAAAGATTTAAAGGGTAATTTGCTGCAGGCATTAATGAAGATAAAATATTCAACGCTGTCCGCCGCAGAGCAGATGGATTTGCTTCGCGCTTTCGAGGTGATCCTCTATCGGATGGGACGCCCCGAAGGAGCTTCAAAGAACCAGCTTATCTCCTACCTGGATGCGCATTTCCCGGCCAATGCGAATGATTTGAACCGGCAGCTTAGCAAAGTATTGGTGTATTTGGAGGCGCCTCAAGCCGTGAAGAAAACACTTGCTTTAATGGATAACGCCAAGGATGATAACTCAGACAAAACAGCGAGCGCTTCCTCCGACTTGATTTTAAGAAATCCTCAGTATGGTTTGGATATCGCAGGTATGCTGTCTAAGGTTCCTCCTGCGCAGCAAACCTATTATGCGGTAGTGTTGAGTAAGGC